>JACNFO010000010.1 GCA_014384565.1 Candidatus Pseudothioglobus aerophilus | reverse complement strand
TCTCTAGCCTGCAAAGAAGAATGCGAATTGGCTATAACCGTGCAGCCCGAATTATCGAAGACATGGAGGCCAGCGGAATTGTTAGCTCTATGAATAGCGCAGGAAATAGAGATGTTTTAGCACCAGAGCCTATTGATCCAGATGAAATTTAGCCACCAGGGCACAAGCTAGGATCCCAAAATTCATCTTCAATTTTTCCCATAGAGAAAATTAACCCCACAATATCAGTAAACGAAAACTTCTCAATATCACCCACAGCAATAATATATTGGCCTGTATTAGATTTATTAAATACTCTTATGTAGTAAGTTCCGGCTTTAAAAACTCGATCTGAAAGAAAGCTTTCTCCCACTTCGGGGCCATTCCAATACCACTGTTTTCCATACTCTTCAAACCAAGGTGTCCACTCAAAGTTTTCGCCATCGGCCATAAATAACGGATGGAATTCGGAGTCTAGAACCTCAAAAGAAAATGTCTCTTCTAGCGCGCACTCTCCAATCTTTGCAGCAAGAATACCTGCATAAAAGTTAAAATCAGTTTCAGACTCAATTCGATAAAAGTGAGGCTCCCCAGTAAGTGTTGAATAAATAGCTTTTGAGATTTCAGGCTCTTCAATCTCATAGGGTGCGTCAGCAGGATAGCTTGAATTTTCATTCATTACTGGCTTATGGGCAATTGAATAGCTAGAAAAGATTAGGAGTGCCACAAAGGTCAGAATTTTTTTCATAATTTTTTATAGTTTTTTTGTAAGATTAGATAATAGCCTTAAAGAACCCTTATTACTCATAAAATATTTATGGTTTTTTTTGAAATATAGTTTTTTTAATTATCATTTAGATGAATTAATTTATAAGATTAGTGACGGCCATTAACCAAAATTAACCTTGACCTGACATTTTTGATACTATATAGTGTTGTTAGCCAGCGTAAATTATAGTAGCTGGTTTTTTTATTGAAAATTTATCGCGCCTTATCTTAGGCGTTTATTAAGGAGAAAAAAATGAAAAAGACTTTAAAAATTGTTTTGTCATTCATGCTCATTGGTATTTTTTCATCAGCTTTCGCTAATTCCATTAAATGGTCGATGCCTGGTGATTCTTTAACACTTGATCCGCATGCACAAAATGAAGGACCAACACACATGGTTTCTCGTCAAATATATGAGGGCTTAGTAACTCCAGGTATTAATATGGAAATACTTCCTCAGCTTGCAGAGTCATGGGTTGCAACAGCAGACGATACTTGGATATTTAACATTCGTAGGGGTGTTATGTTTCATGATGGATCATCTTTAACAGCAGGTGATGTTGCTTTTAGTATCAATAGAGCAAGAACTGCTCCATCTGATATGGTTGATTTAATTAAAAGTATTACATCCGCAACAGCGCTTAATGATCATACTGTTGAAATAAAAACTGATGGACCAAATCCAATTCTGTTAAATGAATTAACTCAGATATTTGTAATGTCTGAAGCTTGGGCAAAAGCAAATAATTGTGAAGCTTCATATAATTGGGATGCAGGTGAGACATCGTATTGCGCATCTAATGCAAATGGAACTGGACCATTTGAAATTACTTTCAGAGAGCAGGACGTAAGAACTGTTTTTGAAAAAAATAACAACTGGTGGGGAAATCATTACGCACACAACATAGATAAAATTGAATTACTTCCAATTAAGAATGATGCAACAAGAGTTGCAGCACTTCTTTCTGGAGAGATCGATTATACTAATGTTGTACCTGTTCAAGATATTAAAAGAATCAACTCTTCTTCAGGTCATAGTGTGAAAATGACTCCTCAAAATAGAACTATTTTCTTTGGTATGGATCAAGGTTCAGCTGAATTGAATTCATCTAATATTAAAGGAAAAAATCCTTTTGCAGATAAAAGAGTTCGTCTAGCAATGTACCATGCTTTAGATATGGATGCTATTCAAGATAAGGTAATGAGAGGGCAAAGTGTCCCTGCAGGAATTATTACTGCTCCTGGTGTTAATGGACACACAGCAGCTCGTGATCAAAGAATGGCTTATGATCCTGAGACATCAAAAAAACTTTTAGCTGAAGCTGGATATCCTGATGGGTTTGAGGTCACATTGGATTGCCCTAATGATCGTTACATCAACGATGAAGCAATTTGTGTAGCAGCTATTAGTATGTTTGCAAAAATTGGTGTTACAGTAAATCTTGATGCAAAAACTAAGAGTCAGCATTTCTCTGAAGTAAAAGAGGGTGATGCTAATGGTATGACTAGTGACATGTATATGCTAGGTTGGGGTGTCCCAACTTTTGACAGTCACTATGTATATTCATACTTGTTTGAAAGCTCTGGAAGCTGGAATAAAGTAAATTTCAGTAACGCTAGAGTTGACGAATTAGTTGCGGCAATGGGTGTTGAAACAAACTTAGATGCAAGAAATGCTATGATTGCTGAAGCTTGGGATATTACTCAAGACGATGTAACATATCTTCCTTTACATCACCAAGTTGTCAACCAAGCAGCAAAAAGTAATGTCGATGTTCCAATTAGAATGAACAACGAACCATTATTTAGATTTGCAAACGTAAACTAAAAAA
>JACNFO010000017.1:20958-51226 GCA_014384565.1 Candidatus Pseudothioglobus aerophilus | reverse complement strand
CAGGTCGGGGAGCCAATTTATATAACTAAGGCATCTTCGGATGTCTTTTTTGTTTTTATAACTTAATAGAATGATTACGTATAAAAAAATTGCAGAATTAGCCGCAAGATTTATTAGTAAGCCAAAAGTATTGAAGTTTGGTTTTAATTTATCTCCAATGTATAGAAGAACCTCTGCAAAGGTTGTATATATTTCTGAAGACTTTCTTAAAATACAAATCAAACTTCCTTTTAGCTATAAAAATGCAAACTATGTAAATACTATTTTTGGTGGGAGTATGTTTTCCGCTGTTGATCCATTTCCAATGACTCAGTTAATGAATCTTATAGGAGATGACTATGTGGTTTGGGATAAGGCTGCTGAAATTTTCTTTAGAAGGCCTGCAAAAGAGGATCTTTATGCTGACTTTATTTACAGCATAGAGGAACTTGAAGAAATTAAGAAAAAAGCGAAAGAGCTAAATGAATTTGAAATAGTTAAAATAACAAAATTAACAAACAAGGATAAGTCTATTGTTTACTGTGAAGTCCATAAAAAGGTGTACATTGCTAATAAAGCCTTTTTCAAGGAGAAACAGAAAGCAAGAATAAATAAAAAAGCAAAGTAGTTAATTTTTATTAAGCTTTATAATTATTAGAAGTTTTTTTAAGGAAAGGTAATTAATATGAATCATGAAATTGTTATCGTTGCAGCTACAAGAACTGCTCTAGGATCATTTGGTGGCTCTCTTTCTTCAATTCCAGCACATAAATTAGGAGCCGAAGTGATAGCTTCATTATTAAAAAAAACTGGTGTAAATAAAGATCAAATTGATGAAGTTATCTTGGGACAAGTTTTGACAGCTGGAAGTGGCCAAAATCCAGCCAGACAGGCTGCAATTGAGGCAGGGCTTCCTTATCAAACTCCCTCAATGACAATTAACAAAGTTTGTGGTAGTGGATTAAAAGCAGTACAGCTAGCATTTCAAGCAATTGCTTGCGGCGATGCTGAAATAGTTATTGCTGGTGGTCAAGAAAGTATGAGTCTTTCAAGTCATGTTCTTCCAAAATCAAGAGAAGGTAAAAAAATGGGTCCGTGGGCGATGGTGGACACTATGGTTGTAGATGGTTTATGGTGTGCATTTAATGATTGCCATATGGGCGTTACTGCAGAAAATATTGCGACCAAGTTTGACTATTCAAGAAAATCTCAAGATGAGTTTGCTTTAGAGTCACAACAAAAAACAGAAGCTGCTCAAAAATCTGACTTGTTTCGAAATGAGATAACTCCAATATCTATTCCACAGCGAAGAGGTGATGACATTATTTTTGATAGTGATGAATTTCCTAGACACTCTTCAAGTATGGATTCTTTAGCTAATCTACGTCCAGCATTTGCAAAAGATGGAACTGTAACAGCTGGCAATGCATCAGGTATTAATGATGGTGCAGCGGCGGTTATGGTCATGAGTGCATCTAAGGCGCAAGAGCTGAAACTAGAACCTATGGCAAAAATTGTTTCATACTCTAGCGCCGGGGTTGACCCATCTATTATGGGAACGGGTCCAATTCCAGCAAGCACTAAATGCCTTGAAAAAGCTGGCTGGAAAGCTTCTGAACTTGATCGAATTGAAGCTAATGAGGCGTTTGCAGCGCAAGCAATGTCTGTAAATGACTCATTAGGTTGGGATAAGTCTAAAGTGAATGTAACGGGTGGATCAATTTCTTTAGGCCATCCAATTGGCGCTTCTGGGGCAAGAATTTTAGTGACTTTACTGCATGGCATGGAGCGTGATAAGGTAAATAAAGGCCTTGCTACTATGTGTATTGGCGGCGGCATGGGCGTTGCAATTGCAGTTGAAAGGGTAAATTAGTATTATTGTTTTATTTAACTTGGAGTATTAATGAAAAAATTTCTAGTTATCTTGACGCTTGTATTTGGGAATTTTTTAATTGTAGGCACAAGTTATTCATACTCAGCAGTTGGCTATATGAAGTGCGAAACTGTAAATAAGCTGGTAGAAGAAGAAAATGCTGACGTTAAAAACATGATTATGTTTTGGTTTAGTGGCTACTATACTGGAAGAAATTATGAAACGTCGAGGTATCCTACACTACCTGATCCTCAGCTAGTATATATAGCAACCATTAACTACTGCAATAAAAACCCACTAAAAGATACTGTTGATTTAGCTGATTATCTCTACTCTAGTTTGCTTTAGATTTCAGTTATGCTAAATTTGTAATAGTATTTATTAACTCTGCATTAACTGCTCTTGAGCCAATATTTTTTCTATTTTCATGTCTTCTCAATCCAGGCAATCGAGTCCCCTCGATATCATTATATTTTTTTAAAAACTCCTCGGTCTGTGCTGAAGTGTCTTTACCAGATATAATTTCTGGTGACATAGCAAGAATAAACTGACCTCCTTGGGCTGGACCTCCATCTCCATTATCACGCTCCTTGGTTTCATAAGAGAAGGTTTCTCCAACTAATGGACCAGATAAGAGTTCAACCATAAGGGCAATGACCGAACCTTTATGACCGCCAAATGGAAGTAAAACACCTTTATCAATTTCTGAAGCATCAGTTGTTAATTCTCCTGATGAAGACAGGCCAGTTCCAAGTGGCACAGAGTGACCATCCCTTGCAGCAATTTGAATTTCTCCTTTTGCCATAGATGCTGTTGCCATATCAAAAACAATTGGATTTTTACCAGGGCGCGGCCATGAAAATGCAATTGGGTTAGTGCCAAACAATGCTGTAGCTCCTCCAGCAGGAGCAACACCTGGCATATACGAAACAGACGTCAAACCAACAAGTCCATGCTCACTGATTGCCTCAACTTCGGGCCAAAGGGCTGCAAAGTGATGACAGCGTTGAATTGATAAACCCGCAATTCCAAATTTTTGAGCAGCTTCGATAAGTTTTTTAATACCATATTGATGCGCCAATGGGGCAAATCCATTCTTTGCATCACACTTTAAAATTACTGGCGTAACTTCACTTATTTCTGGTTTCGCAGAGCCATTTACTTTTTTACTTTGAAGGGCCTTGATATACCCAGGAATACGAAATAGACCATGAGAAATTGAACCGTCACGCTCAGCATTAGTTACTGTATTTGCAACTGCATCTGCATTTTCTTCGTTAGCTCCATGATTAATAAGTGCCGCCTTAGCTAAACTAAAAATTTCATCAAGGCCTATATCGATTGTTTTAGAAGTCATAGAATTTTATCCTTAAATTTGTAAAAATTGAATTGCCTTTTCAGTTCAGTGAGCTTAAAAGTACATCAAAAAAAATGATAACATAATAGTAAATTAATATTTCTTAACCTAATGAAAAGTTTTAAATTCATTCATATAGTTTCTCTTTCTATAAAAATCAGTAGATTAAAGGATTATATTTCAATTTGAACTTAGCTAAAGTTCAAACTTGATTAATAGAGCTTTGAAGTTAATTTTAAGTTAGTCCGTCGATTATAGTTGACAACTGTATAAAAATTATATAGCCTGTCTATTCAGTCAAGAAGTTGTAAGTTGTTTTATTAATTAAATAGTATGAAGTTAATAAATAATTTGAAGTGTGCTTTAAACCAAATGATCTTGAAAGTTGATGGTACTCTGCCGCCAGAGAAAAAAAGACGTGATCTGATGGTTGAGCCAAACATCCAAATTTTCCAAGCAAGCTTGACTTGGAAACAAGAAATTATTGAGCCCTTGATTCATATTTTTTGGCTTAATAAGTGGCGTAATGCTATGAAATTGAACGGAGATTAAATCAATATAAGTATTACATTTTATAAATAAAAAAGGAGTAATTTATGAAAATAGGAAGATTTAGTAATCTACTGATTATTACATTATGTAGCTTTCTTTTGTCTGGGCAAGTGCTGGCAGCTAAAATAAAAGTTGCAGGTATATATACTCAACCATTACAACAAAAATGGGATGCTAGATTGCATCTTGCTTTGCAAGCCCAGGCGGATGCAGGTGAAATTGATTATGTGTATTCTGAAAAAGTTTCAAATACTGATTATGTTCGAGTTTTGCGTGAATATTCTGAAAGTGGAGTGCATCTTGTTGTAGGCGAAGCTTTTGGTATTAGTGCTGAGGCTAGAAAAGTTTCAGATGATTATCCAGAAATAGCATATCTAATGGGCGATCCTGGAAGTGGGTATGGCGGTGAACATGGAAGCAATTTTTCAGTTTTTGATAATTATATTCACGAGCCCTGCTATTTGATGGGTGTTATTGCTGGCGGTATGACCAAGTCTAATAAGATTGGTATGGTTGGTGGTTATCCAATTGGTGAAGTAAACCGTTTGTTCCATGCATTTATGGCTGGTGCAAGATCGGTTAACCCAGATGTTGAGTTTAAAGTTAGTTTTCTTGGCTCTTGGTATGATCCTCCGAAGGCAAAAGAAGCAGCATTTGCTCAAATTGAAGCAGGTGTAGATGTCTTATATGCGGAGCGTGCCGGTGTAGTGGACGCTGCAAGAGAAAGAAATATTATTGCATTTGGTAATGTTAATGATATGAATAAAGAGGAAAACGGCACAGGTGTTGTAGTCACATCTGCTTTATGGCATATGGAGAATGCAATTAATCATGCAATCTCTGGTGTTAAAGCTGGTACATATGTAGCAGAGGATTATAAAGAGTGGACTATGATGCAAAAAGGCGGAGCTTCTTTAGCGCCTTATTATGAGTTTGAAGATAAAATTGCAGCTGATGTTAAAGCTAAAGTTGCAGCAATTTCTTCGGATATCATGAGTGGTAATTTTACAGTTGTAGTTAATGACGATGAGCCAAAATCAACTTACTAAGATTATCAGATGAAGAAGCTACAATTTTCCAAGATTTGTAAAAATTTTGGTGCTGTTGTAGCTAATGACAATATTTCACTCTCACTAGGTGAGGGTGAAATATTATCTTTGTTAGGTGAAAATGGTGCAGGAAAGACAACATTAATGAATATACTTTTTGGGCACTATATTAGTGACAAAGGGTTTATTGAAGTTGAGGGTAAAAGATTAACGCCAGGCTCAACAAAAGCTTCATTAGATGCTGGAATTGGAATGGTTCATCAGCATTTTACTTTAGCGGAAAATCTTACAGTATTAGAAAATATTATTCTTGGTACAGAGCCTTTAAGTAGACTTTGGAGTAAAAAAAAACTAGCGTATAAAAAAATTGAAGCATTATCAAAGCGCTTCGGCCTATTAATTAATCCAGATGCTAAAGTGGCCGATTTAACGGTTGGAGAAAAACAGCGAGTTGAAATAATAAAAGCACTTTATCGTGATGCAAGTATTCTAATATTAGATGAGCCAACTGCAGTTCTTACTCCACAAGAAACTATTCAGCTTTTCAAAGTACTCAAGGAAATGGTAAATGCAGGTTTATCAATAATGTTTATATCGCATAAGTTAAATGAAATTATAGAAATTAGTGATCGTATTGTGGTTCTTCGTCATGGCAAATTAGTGGGAGAAGTAGCTACTAAAAAGGCAAATAAGGAGCTGCTTGCAGAAATGATGGTTGGCCACAAAGTTACTCGACCGGCTTATGAAAAATTGGAAATTGGTAAAGCAGTTGTAGAGCTAAATAATGTCTGTCTTAATGCGAGTGATGGCTCGGTTGGACTTAGCAATATAAATCTCAAGATACATGAAAAAGAAATTATTGGCCTGGCAGGAGTTTCAGGTAATGGTCAATTTGGATTAGCTTCAATTCTTCAGGGATTAACTCATCCAAGCTCAGGCGAATTTAAGCTATTTGGACAGAGTTTAATTAAATATGATCCTCGTTATCTTACAAAATCTGGCGTAGCACGAATTCCAGAAGACCGCTCAAAAGAGGGGGTTATTGGGGAAATGGCACTATGGGAAAATTTCCTTGGAGAAGAGTTACGCTCTAAAGCTAAATCAGGTTTTATTATTGACAAAAAGAAGGCAGTTAATAATGCCGAAAAATTAATAAAAGAATATGATATTCGGTGCGAAGGGGCTTTTGCATCTACAAGATTATTATCTGGTGGTAATATTCAGAAGTTAATCCTTGCAAGAAGTTTATCGAACAACCCTCGTTTTATAATAGCAAATAAACCAGCAAGAGGTTTAGATGAAGGCGCTATTAGTTTTGTCCAACATCAAATAATCAATGCTAAAACAAAAGGTGCTGGAGTACTACTAATTAGTGAAGACTTGGATGAAATTTTTGAACTATCTGACCGAATTGCAGTTATATTTGATGGGAAATTACAAGGGCCTTTTGATGCTAGTTCACTGACTATAAATCAAGTCGGTCTTATGATGAGTGGTGAAATGAAAGAGGGTAGTTTTAATGAGGCTTAAAACAAGAAGAAATACACCTGTATGGTTAATTGCAGCATTACCCATTCTTTCTATTTTAGTTGCTTTTATTTTTGGCGCTTTTTTTATAATTTGGGCGGGCGAATCTCCAATCACTGCTTATATTGCTTTAATTAACGGAGCTTTAGGTTCAAGTTTTGCAATTACTGAATCCCTAACAAGGGCAATCCCATTAATTTTTACAGGTCTAGCTGCAGCTGTTGCATTTCGAGCAAAATTTTGGAATATTGGTGCAGAGGGACAATTATATTGTGGTGCTATGGCGGCAACATTAGTTGGGACAGGAATGATTGATCTACCTTCTATAATAATGATTCCAGTGTTGTTTGTTGCAGGTGCTTTAGCAGGCTGTTTAATTTTGTTGCTACCAGTCTTTCTTAAAACCCATATGAAGGTGGATGAAGTAGTAACAACTCTGTTGCTGAATTTTATAATTTTACTTTTTGTGAATATGTTACTTGAAGGCCCTTGGAAAGACCCTATGGCTATGGGATGGCCTCAGGCTGCTAGAATTATTGATAATGGAGTTTTGCCTACTATAGTTGCTAAGAGTAGATTGCATTTTGGAATAATTATTGCACTAGTGATGTCAATTATAATGTGGGCTATACTTCGTTTTACAGTTTGGGGGTATGAAATACGAGCGGTTGGGTACAATCAGCAAGCCTCAACTTTTTATGGAATATCGATCAATAAATCAGTGTTAATGGTTGCTCTTTTTAGTGGTGGATTAGCAGGTATGGCTGGAGTTAGTGAGGTTACTGGTCTGAAAGGCTACTTAACTTTAACTTTATCGCCTGGCTTTGGTTATACGGGAATAGCAGTTGCAATGCTTGCACAGCTTCATCCAATTGGGGTAATTGTTTCAGCTATATTTCTAGCATCAATTTATGTGGGTGCTGATGCCATGAGTCGAACAGTAGATATACCTAATTATATTGCAGATATTTTAGTTGCTATATCTTTATTATCAGTTTTAGTTGGATCAATGCTGGCACGATTCCGAATTGTTTGGGGTAAATAATTATGTTGGAATTACTTGAATTAATATTAACAACGAGTTTATGGGCAGCGGTAGTAAGAATTGCAACCCCATTAATTTTTGCTACATTGGGTGAATTAATTTGTGAGCGAGCAGGAGTATTAAATCTCGGAATTGAAGGAATAATGACAATTGGTGCAATGGCAGGTTGGTTATGGGTCTATCAAGGCGGCGACCTCTGGGGTGGAGTAGTATTTGCCGCTTTAGTTGGCATGCTATTTGGATTACTGCATAGCATATTGGTTGTCTATCTTGGTTTGTCACAACATGTTAGTGGAATTGGAATCACTATGCTTGCCTCATCTATTAGTTATTATGCATATACAATGATAATACCATTTAGCACTACTCCACCTAAAATTGTTGCATTCAGTGCATTTGAAGTGCCATTACTATCATCAATTCCAATTATTGGAGGAGCTTTTTTTAACCAAACTGCATTAACATATTTAGCATATATTTTAGTAATAGTGACTTTCTATGTGCTTTATAAAATGCCACTTGGTTTAACAATTAGAATGGCAGGAGAAAATCCAGTTGCTAATGAGGCCCAAGGTATAAATGTATTATTAATTCGTACTGGGGCAGTAATGGTAGGAAGTGCTTTAATGGCAATTGGAGGTGCATTTTTAACTATGTCTGCATTTGATGCATTTTATTTTGGTATGATTAATGGTAGAGGTTGGATCTGTGTTGCGCTGGTTATTTTTGCCTCTTGGAAGCCGGGTAAAGCCTTTTTAGGGGCAATTTTATTTGCATTATTTGAAGCATTACAGGTTAGGGCGCAATTAATTGGTGCAGATGTTATTCCATATCAAATTTTTTCTATGATGCCATACTTTCTCAGCATAGTTGCAATGATGCTTGTTGCACGAAGAGCTGCCTATCCTAAGGCATTATTAGTACCATTTAGACAAGGAGATCGTATCTAATGTTCGACTTACTTATTAAACACGCTAATCTTCCAGATGGCCGTAAGAATTTTGATATTGCTATTCAAAACAAAAAAATAGTAGCTATTGATAGAAATATTATTGGCGAAGCAGTTAATATTATTGATGCGACTGATAAGTTAGTTTCTCCAAGCCACGTCGATAGCCATTTTCACTTAGATGCTACTTTAACCCTAGGTCAGCCACGCTTTAATGAGAGTGGTACTTTACTTGAAGGTATTCAGCTATGGGATGAGCTAAAACCCCATTTAACTATAGAGCTTATAAAAAAACGTGCCCGAAAATTATGTCATTGGGCAATAGCAAATGGATGTTTGGCAATTCGAAGCCATGTAGATATAAGTGATGATCGATTGCTGGCAGTTGAGGCGTTATTAGAGTTGAGAAAAGAAATGCGGGATTGGATAGACATCCAGCTAGTTGCATTTCCGCAAAATGGTTATTTACGCTACAAAAACTCTATTAAAAATCTTGGTAGAGCATTAAAAAAAGGTGTGGATGTTATAGGCGGTATTCCGCACTTTGAACGCACTATGAATGAAGGCTCTTTATCTATTAAATTGTTATGTGAACTAGCCGCAGAAAAAGATTTACTTGTAGATATGCATTGCGATGAATCCGATGATCCAATGTCTAGACACGTTGAAACACTTGCTTTTGAAGCTCATCGTTTGGGTCTTGAGGGGAGGGTAACGGGTTCTCACTTAACATCAATGCACTCAATGGATAATTATTACGTAAGTAAATTAATACCATTGTTACAAGAGGCTGAATTACAAGTAGTTGCTAATCCATTAATAAATATTACCCTTCAAGGTCGTCATGATCTCTATCCTAAGCGCAGAGGAATGACGCGTGTTAAAGAGCTGTTAAATAGTAATATTAACGTTGCTTTTGGCCATGACTGTGTAATGGATCCGTGGTACAGCCTAGGCAAACACGATATGTTGGAAGTTGCTAATATGGGATTACATGTTGGACAAATGACAGGTGTTAAAGAAATGCATCAAATATTTCAAGCTATTACTAATAATGGAGCCAGAGTAATGCAACTAGATAATTATGGTATTGAGGTTGGTTGCAATGCAAATTTGGTGATTCACCAGGCTAATAATCCAATTGAAGCGATACGCTTATGCAATGCACGTTTATTTGTAATTCGTAATGGCCAGATTATTGCAAAGGCCAATCCAACAGAAAGCCAACTATTATTAAATGGAGAGAAAGATAAGAGAGTTATAGATTGGACTCTTTAAGAATAATAATAAAAAGAATTGCTGCTTGAGGTAAAAAGATAATTATTTATAAGGGGTAAGTCAAATACCTTAGATGATAGGAGAATAAAAAATGTTAAAAAATAATCCTAAATATTATGATGCTCACTGGATGCCTTATAGTGGGAATAGAGAGTTTAAAGCAAATCCACGTATAATGGTTTCTGCTAAAGACAGTTATTACATAGACGATAAAGGCAGGAAAATATTTGATGGCCTTTCAGGTCTTTGGACATGTGGGGCAGGTCATTCTCGCCCTGAAATTATTGAAGCAGTCAGTAAACAAATTGAGACTTTGGATTATTCTCCTGCATTTCAATTTGGACACGAAAAATCGTTTGAGTTGGCAAATAGAATTATTGAATTTACTCCAAAAGATCTGGATCGTGTCTTTTTTACTTGTTCTGGCTCAGAGGCAGTAGATAGTTCCCTAAAAATTGCTCGAGCTTATTGGAGGCATAAGGGAAAGGTTGGTAAGACTCGTTTGATTGGAAGGATAAAAGGCTATCATGGAGTTAATTTTGGAGGGATTAGTGTTGGTGGTATTGGTCCTAATAGAGAAATGTTTGGACAAGGAATAGAAGCAGATCATTTATCGTCTACCCTTCTCCCAGAAAATATATTTAGCAAAGGTCAGCCCCAGGTTGGAGATCATTTAGCAGATGACTTATTAAATAAAATATTATTGCATGGCGCCTCTAATATTGCAGCAGTAATTGTAGAGCCAATGGCGGGTTCTGCTGGCGTATTTCCACCCCCCATAGGATATCTAAAAAGGCTACGTAAAATCTGTGACTCTAATGATATTTTATTAATCTTTGATGAAGTGATAACCGCTTTTGGTCGTATGGGAGCGAAAACAGGTGGCGAAGCTTTTGGCGTTACTCCAGATATAATGACTTTTGCAAAACAGGTTAGTAATGGCAGTCAACCACTGGGTGGCGTAGTAGTTAAAAAAAATATTTATGAAACTTTTATGGATACAAAAGCACCAAATTATTTAGTTGAATTATTCCATGGTTATACATATTCAGCTCATCCTGTGGGATGTGCTGCATCAATTGCAAGTTTAGATATATTACAGAATGATAATTTAATAGAGCGAGTTAAAAAAATGAGTCCAGTATTTGAAAAAGAACTTCATAGTCTTAAAGGTTTACAATATGTTACAGATATTCGTAATTATGGACTGGCTGGTGGAATTACTATTGAATCTGCTAAAAATGAACCTGCATTAAGACCCTATCAAATTGCAATGAAGTGCTGGGATAAAGGCTTTTATGTTCGATATGGTGGTGATACTATTCAATTAGGTTTGCCATTTATTGTATCTGAACAAGAAATAAAGGATGTTGTTGGAGCAATATCTGACTCAATTAAAGAATTACAATAAAGGAGAAAGAAGAAATGAAATTAGTAGAACACCTTATTAATGGTGAACTTGTATCAATGGGTGACCCTACTCAAGATGTATTTAATCCATCGACAGGAGAGGTTGGTAAGCAAGTAGAAATTGCTTCAAAAAATACTGTTGAAAAAGCTATAAATGCAGCTCATGAAGCTTTTCCAGCATGGCGAGCAACGCCACCACTTAAACGAGCTAGAATTATGTTTCGTTTTAAAGAATTATTAGAAAAAAACATTAATAAAATAGCGCAATTAATTGGAGAGGAGCATGGAAAAATCGCACATGATGCGCTTGGTGAAATCACTCGAGGTATAGAGAATGTTGAATATGCTTGCTATGCACCTCAACTTCTCAAAGGAGAGCACAGTAAAAATATTTCAACCAATATTGATTCATGGAGTGAGTTTCAACCCTTAGGAGTTGTTACAGGAATCACCCCTTTTAATTTCCCTGCTATGGTTCCATTATGGATGTATCCCATGGCAATAGTTTGTGGTAATTGTTTTGTGTTAAAGCCCTCAGAAAGGGATCCTTCGTCAGCATTATTTATTGCACAATTATTAAATGAAGCAGGCTTACCAAAAGGGGTTTTAAATGTAGTTAATGGAGGCAAAGAGGCGGTAGATACTTTGCTCAAAGATGAAAGAGTGCAAGCTGTAAGTTTTGTTGGATCAACTCCTATTGCAAAATATATTTATAGAACTGCTTCTGAAAATGATAAGCGATGTCAAGCTCTTGGAGGTGCTAAAAACCATGCTATTGTTATGCAAGATGCAGAAATGGAAAATACCGTGAATGCTCTAATAGGTGCTGCATTTGGCTCAAGTGGTGAAAGGTGTATGGCAATTTCCGTAGCAGTAGCAGTCGGCTCTGTCACAGCAGATAATTTAATAGCTGGCTTGAAATCTAAGATGCATGACCTTAAGGTGGGTAATTTTGATAATAGTAAAAATGATTTTGGGCCACTTATAACTAAAGATCATATGGAAAAAGTTAAAGAATACATCACCAGTGCAGAAGATCAAGGTGCTGACATTGTTGTTGATGGACGGAGTGTTAAGGTGAAAGGTTGTGCAAATGGTTTTTATGTGGGTGGAACGCTTATTGATAGTGTGCAATCTTCGATGAAGTCTTATAAAGAAGAAATATTTGGGCCAGTATTGCAGGTAGTTAGGGTAGAAACCATGCAACAAGCAATAGATTTAATCGATGAGCATGAATATGGTAATGGTACGTGTATTTTCACCCGAGATGGTGAGGCAGCAAGATATTTTAGTGATCAAATAAAAGTTGGTATGGTTGGGATCAATGTGCCATTGCCCGTCCCTGCTGCTCAGCATAGTTTTGGTGGTTGGAAGCAATCAATGTTTGGTGATTTGGCTGCATATGGGCCTGATAGTGTAAGATTTTATACACGTAGAAAAACCATAACTCAGCGCTGGCCATCATCGAGCGTCAGGGAAGGCGTAAACTTTTCTTTCCCTTCATAACTGGTTTTTACGTTTTTTTGAAGTGACCTCCTTTAGGTGGTCCTTTGTTGTTTCCTAGATAACATTTAATGCCACTTTGAGAACTTTTTAAAGTCAGCCTAATAATTATAGTTGACAAGTATAAAAAAAATATGTAGCCTGTCTATTTAGTCAAGAAGTGTAAATTTTTTTTATTTACCTAATCGGAAAAGGAGAAATTAAATGAGTAAATTAAAGTGTGGTCTGATCCAGATGGGATTGAAAGGCGATGGCACCATGTCGCCTGAAAAAATACGTGATTTAATGATTGAGTCTCATATCCCAATGATTGAGGATGCTGCAAAACAGGGAGTAAAAGTGCTTTGTTTTCAAGAAGTATTTACTCAACCATACTTTTGTCCAAGTCAGGATAAAAAATGGTATGCAGCAGCTGAATCAATTCCTGATGGACCAACAGTTAAGCTAATGCAAGAATATGCTAAAAAATACCAAATGGTAATTGTTGTTCCTATTTATGAAGAAGAAATGCCAGGTATTTATTACAACACTGCAGCAGTCATTGACGCTGATGGAAGCTTTCTAGGGAAATATCGTAAAACTCATATTCCTCAGGTTGCCCCTGGTTTTTATGAAAAATTTTTCTTTAAACCCGGTAACCTTGGTTATCCAGTATTTGAAACTGCGTATGTTAAGTTGGGAGTTTATATTTGTTACGACAGACACTTCCCTGAGGGTTGGCGTGCATTAGCTTTAAATGGAGCTGAATATATTGTTAATCCTTCAGCTACAGTGGCAGGATTAAGTAAATATCTATGGGAATTAGAGCAACCTGCTTCGGCTGCTGCAAATGGAGTTTTTATTGGAGCGATAAATCGAGTTGGCAGAGAGGAGCCATGGGCAGAGCAAATGGGAGAATTCTATGGTTCAAGTTATATTGTAAATCCTCGCGGTCAAATTGAAGCACAAGCAAGTTATGGTGATGATGAGTTGCTGGTTCATGAAATTGATTTAGATATGGTTCGAGAAGTGCGAGATACTTGGCAATTTTTTAGAGACAGGCGCAGTGACCTTTATGGAGGTTTAACTGAAAAATAGCATCATGAATGAGTCTTCATCTATAAACTCTAAAGAGCCTGCAATCATAGATATTAATAATTTGTGTCTTACCTTTGAAACACAAACAGAACCAGTCCACGCACTTTCTGATATTAATTTGCAAGTTAATTCAGGAGATTTTGTTTCACTAATTGGCCCTAGTGGTTGTGGTAAGACTACTTTATTAAGAGTAATTGCAGATTTAGAAAAACCAACAAGTGGCTCAATAAGCGTAGAAGGTAAGACACCAAATCAAGCACGCTTAGATCGTGCTTATGGATATGTTTTTCAAACTCCAGCTTTGTTACCTTGGCGCAATATAGAAGCAAATATCCACTTACCATTAGAGATGTCAGGTTATTCAAAAGATGAGCAAAAAAGTCTATCAAATCAATATTTGTCTTTAGTAGGCTTGTCAGGATTTGAAAAGAAATACCCATGGCAATTGTCCGGTGGCATGCAGCAACGTGTTTCAATTGCGAGAGCCTTGAGTTTTGATCCTGATATGCTTCTTATGGATGAGCCGTTTGGCGCGCTAGATGAGATAACTCGTGATCGTTTAAATGAAGAGTTGTTAAGGTTATGGGAGCAAACAAAAAAAACAGTTGTATTTGTTACTCATTCAATTCCTGAAGCTGTTTTCTTGTCTAGCAAGATTGTAGTAATGTCAGCTCGTCCTGGAAAAATTATAAATGTCATTGAAACCAATTTTCCAAAAGATAGAAATCTTGATATTCGTGAATCAAAAGAATTCTTAAAGGTTTCGCAACTTGTGAGAGAGGGGCTTAAAGAGGGGCATAGTGATGGAAGCTAATAGGCTTTTCAGTATACTTATAGGGGGAACTATTGGTCCTGTCGTGATTCTGGTAACGGCTATTATTATGATATGGTATGCGGGAGCAGTTTATTTAAATAGCTCCTTTTTAATTGACAGATATGAAAAAAATAATATTGAGTGGACTTTTTCACAATTAGCCTCAGACTCTTGGTCTATGGAGCGACCTGTTTTGCCATCACCCCATCAAATTGCAAAGGAGTTAAAGAAAACAATTTGGGATAAGAAGATAACTTCACCACGGAGTTTGGTTTTCCACTCTAGAGTGACTTTATCTTCAGCAATGGTTGGCTTTGTAATGGGCACCTTTCTTGGTATTGTCTTGTCAGTGGGTATTGTTTATGTGCCAGCACTGGATCGAACCTTAATGCCTTGGATAATTACATCTCAAACTATTCCAATTCTGGCAATCGCTCCGATGATTGTCGTTGTGTTAGGTTCAATGGGTATTATTGGCTTAGTTCCAAAAGCAATGATCTCAACCTATCTTTGTTTTTTTCCTGTTGTTGTTGGGATGGTTAAAGGTTTAAGGTCACCAAGTATTCTCTTGGTAGACCTAATGAATAGTTATTCGGCATCAAAGGTTGAGGTTTTTTGGAAATTACGTCTTCCAGCGTCTCTTCCTTATTTATTTGCCAGTTTAAAAGTAGCCATTGCTCTGAGCGTTGTTGGGGCAATTGTAGCAGAGCTTCCTGCTGGTGCTCAAGGTGGCCTTGGTGCGCGCCTATTATCTGGCTCATATTATGGACAAACCAGTCTTATTTGGGCTGCCCTGATAACTGCTTCAGTGATTTCTGCAACCCTAGTTACCATAGTTGGAAGAATGGAGCGCGCAGTTAATAATCGTATGGGGCTGCAAATATGAATTTCCTGGCAATAATAAGGTCGCGCCCCTTAAGTGGATTGCTATGTCTTATTTTTTCAATCGCCTCTTTTATTTCGTTACAGCTTAACGTAATTAATGATTATGCGCTTAATCCTTTTATTGTGATCATTATTGCCATTGTCAGTTTGATATTTTTTGTTATTCGTCAACAGGGATTATTTCTTTTATCTATTTGTTTTGTAGCTTTATTCTCTGGAGCTTGGTCTGTATTAAATTTAATACATTCATTCGATAAAAGCGTAGTTATGGGTTTGGATGCCTGGCTCTTGGTAAGTGCATTGTGGTTTTTAACATGGAATAACTTAGTTCAATTATCAGCTCTGAAAACAAAGAATAAATTAATAGAATTATCTCTAACTATAATAATTCCAGTTTTATTTGGTGCGTGGATATTTTTTCTATGGGAGGTTATTACTATAGGTATGTCCGTTCCTCAAGTGTTGTTACCTGCACCAAGTCTTATTTGGCAAGTATTTGATGGATTTGGCGCTACTTTATTTGCAGATTTCTATCAAACTTTTGTCCGTTCAGCAATTCCTGGCTTTATTATGGGAAGTGGTACAGGATTTCTCGTTGCAATTGCAGCCGATAAAATACCATTTTTAAGGCGTGGATTAATTCCAATTGGAAACTTCTTTAGCGCAATACCAATTATTGGTATGGCGCCAATTATGATAATGTGGTTTGGATTTGATTGGCAGTCCAAAGCAGCTGTCGTTGCCATAATGACTTTTTTCCCAATGATGGTAAATACCTTAAGTGGTCTTAACGAGACTGATAGGATTGATAGAGATTTATTACACACTTATGCTTCAAGTTACTGGCGAGAACTTTTTAGTTTGCGTCTACCAAATGCAATGCCATTTATTCTTAATGCATTGAAAATTAACTCAACTTTTGCTATGATTGGAGCTATAGTGGCAGAATTTTTTGGAACACCCATTGTTGGAATGGGGTTTAGAATTTCGGCAGAGGTTGGCCGAATG
This sequence comes from Candidatus Pseudothioglobus aerophilus, assembly GCA_014384565.1. Taxonomy (GTDB): domain Bacteria; phylum Pseudomonadota; class Gammaproteobacteria; order PS1; family Pseudothioglobaceae; genus Pseudothioglobus; species Pseudothioglobus aerophilus. Next base: position 34,920 of record JACNFO010000017.1, on the reverse strand, counting down.
AATATCGATATTGTATGGGCAACAATTGCGGTTGCTGCTGTTACAGGTTCGATGTTTTATGGAGTATTTGCTCTTTTAGAAAGAAAATTAACTTTCTGGCATCCATCGATGCGAAAAAGCTAGTTCTGGGTAAGTACTATTTTTTAAAATAAAAGGAGAAATGATGAAAATATTTAAAAATAAAACGATATTAGCGGCAATTTGCTCTTCTATGCTTATAGCTTTGAGCTTTAATACTCAAGCAGGTGATAAATTTACCCTTCAGACGAAGTGGGTAACTCAGGCTCAATTTGCAGGCTATTATGTTGCATTAGAAAATGGTTACTACGATGATGAGGGTTTAGACGTGACAATTAAGTCAGGTGGTCCAGATATTGCACCTCCACAAGTTATGGCAGGCGGTGGTGCTGATATTCTAATAGAGTGGATGCCAGCAGCATTAGCATCTAGAGAAAAAGGGCTTAACCTTGTAAACATAGCACAGCCATTTAAAAGCTCTGGAATGATGCTTACATGCCGTAAAGATTCGGGCATAAGTTCGCCTTCTGATTTCGCAGACAAGACTCTAGGAGTTTGGTTCTATGGTAATGAGTATCCATTCCTGAGCTGGATGAGTAAGCTTAATATGGCAACTGATGGAAGCGCTGGTGGAGTGACAGTATTGAAGCAAGGCTGGGGGATAGAGCCTATTCTTCAAAAGCAAGCAGATTGCGTGTCAACGATGACTTACAATGAATACTGGCAAGTTATTGATGGTGGACTTTCAGCCGATGAGCTAGTAGTTTTTCCATATGATGAGCAAGGTGTGTCAACACTTGAAGATGGATTGTATGTCTTGGAAGAAAACCTAAGTGATCCTGCTTTTGTTGATAAAGCTGCTCGTTTCCTTCGTGCTAGCATGAAAGGTTGGGAGTGGGCTTCAAATAATTCCGATGCTGCTGCCGATATCGTGCTTGAAAATGACATGAGTGGTGCTCAAACTGAAAAGCATCAGCGCCGTATGATGGGTGAGGTTAATAAACTTACTGCAAATGGCGGTAAATTAAATGTTGACGATTACCAGCGGACTGTTGATACTTTACTTGGTAGTGATTCTGATCCAGTAATTAATGGCGAGCCAGTCGGTGCTTGGACTCATAAAGTCTGGGATGCTGCATTTGGTTCATAACTTTAAAATCTAATTTCTTGTAGGAGAATACTATGTCTGTACTAATTAAAAATGGAACAATTGTTAATGCTGATCAATCTTTCAAAGCCGATGTACTATGTGCAGATGGCAAAATACAGGAAATTGGTAGTAATATCTCAGCGCCGAGTGGCGCTGAGGTAATAGATGCTGCTGGGCAGTTCGTTATGCCTGGCGGTATCGACCCTCATACCCATATGCAGTTGCCGTTTATGGGAACAGTAGCAAGTGAAGATTTCTATACTGGGACAGCTGCTGGACTTGCTGGTGGAACAACAATGATTATTGATTTTGTTATTCCTTCACCTGGAACGAGTATTCTTGAGGCTTATCATCAATGGCGAGAGTGGGCGGAGAAATCAGTAGCTGACTATAGCTTTCATGTTGCCATTACTTGGTGGGATGAAACTGTGCACGCTGATATGAAAACACTAGTTGAAAAACATGGTGTTAACAGTTTTAAGCACTTTATGGCTTATAAGGGCGCAATAATGGCCACTGATGAAATACTTGTCAATAGTTTTAACAGGTCATTAGAATTAGGTGCAATGCCAACAGTTCATGCTGAAAATGGTGAAATGGTTGCACAATTACAAAATAAAATTTTTAATATGGGTATAACTGGACCAGAAGGTCACCCATTGTCTCGTCCACCTGAGGTTGAGGGTGAGGCTGCTAGCCGAGCTATTAGTATTGCTAATGTATATGGAGTCCCTTTGTATATCGTTCATGTTTCTACTAAGCAGTCTTTAGAGGCAATTACTAGAGCACGAAATGCTGGGCAAAAAGTATTTGGTGAGGTTTTAGCTGGACATTTGCTTGTAGATGAGTCAGTTTACTTAAATAAAGATTTTGAGAGTGCTGCTGCTCATGTAATGAGCCCTCCTTTTAGAGCAAAAGAACATCAAGATGCATTATGGAAAGGAGTTATATCTGGTAATTTGCAAACTACCGCTACTGACCATTGTTGTTTTTGTGCTGATCAAAAAGCAGCTGGTAAGGATGATTTTCGTATAACGCCAAATGGAACTGCAGGCGTGGAAAATAGAATGGAAGTGCTTTGGCATCATGGCGTAAATACTGGACTTTTTAGTATGAATGAGTTTGTTAAATTAACTTCTACTAATGCTGCACAAATATTTAATATTTATCCTCGAAAAGGAAGTATTTCAGTTGGTGCAGATGCAGATATTGTTGTCTGGGATCCAGAAGCAACTAAGACAATTTCTGCTAAAACACACCACCAAAATATTGATTTCAATATTTTTGAGGGTATGGAAGTCAAAGGCTGTGCTTCACATACTATAAGTGCTGCAAAAGTTGTCTATGCTAATGGTGAGTTGAAAGTTGAAAGAGGGGCTGGAAGATATGTTGACCGCCCTGCATATTCTTCATTCTATCAAGGGCTAGATGTCCAAGCTGAGAAAAAGATACCAAAAGCTGTAAAACGTTAAAAAGGAAATTCATTTTGTTTTGAGGTTCTGTAAATATAACCTGACCAAATGGTCAAATATTTTTTTTCGGAGGAAAATATGAGTGACAATAATTTAACAAATAAGGTAATGAATATTAAATCACATCGCCTTAGTAAAAAAGAGATTGATGATAATTTTTCAGACCTCCATGCACCATTATCTGCAATAGAGGCATTAATTGAAGCTGATCGATGTTATTTTTGTTATGACGCTCCTTGCACAAAGGCATGTCCATCAGATATTGATGTCCCAGGCTTTATTCAAAGTATTAGGAGTGATAATTTAACAGGTGCTGCAGAGAAAATTTTAAGTGAAAATATTTTTGGAGGTATGTGTGCCCGTGACTGCCCAACTGAGGAGTTATGCCAACTGGCATGTGTTCGAAATGATCATGAACAAAAACCTGTCGAAATTGGATTACTACAACGTTATGCAACTGACTCAGTATTAAACAATGGAGTGCAATTATTTTCTAGGCAAGAAAATACAGGAAAGTCTATTGCAGTAGTTGGGGCTGGGCCAGCTGGAATATCATGCGCACATCGTTTAGCGGTTTTGGGGCATAAAATAACCGTTTATGATGCCAAAGATAAGCTAGGAGGTTTAAATGAGTATGGCATTGCAGCTTATAAAACTCCTAATGATTTTGCACAGCAAGAACTTGATTACATTCTAGATATTGGAGGCATTACTATCGAAACAGGAATGCAGCTCGGTAAACAAATTAATCTTGAAAGTCTCCAGGAGAAATATGACGCAGTATTTTTAGGGTGTGGTCTAGGTTCAGTAAATAAACTGAATCTTGATAATGAAGACATTTCTGGCGTTATTGATGCAGTTGAATATATTGCAAATTTACGTCAAACCAATAATAAAGATGAACTAATGGTTGGAAAAAATATTGTTGTGATTGGTGGTGGGATGACAGCAATAGATATTGCTGTTCAAAGCAAATTATTAGGTGCAGAGCAAGTAACGATTGCTTACAGACGTAGTAAAAAAATAATGGCTGCTAGTGAATATGAGCAGGCCCTAGCAAAAAAGCATGACGTACAAATTCAATACAACATGTCACCAAAACGTCTGATAGCTGATGATAGTCATGTCACTGCAATGGAGTTTGATGTTATGAAGCCACAAAAGAATGGAAGCCTAAAGGCAAGTGGGGAAAATATTACATTAAAAGCTGATGTTGTTTTCAAAGCTATTGGGCAAAAGTTAGTGACTGAGGGCTTGACAGAAAATAATAGTTTGGAAATAGAAAAAGGAAGGATTGTTGTAGATGAACATCGTAAAACTTCATTGTCTAAAGTATGGGCAGGAGGAGATTGTGTACTTGATGGTGACAATTTAACAGTGTCAGCAGTTCAAGATGGCAAACTTGCTGCAATTTCAATAAACGAAACACTAACACAAGGAGCATAGTATGGCAGATTTAACTAGTAATTTTTTAGGAATTAAGTCACCTAATCCTTTTTGGTTAGCCTCGGCACCACCAACAGATAAGGCATATAACGTAAATCGTGCCTTTGAAGCTGGTTGGGGTGGGGTTTCATGGAAAACTTTGGGTGAGGATCCTCATATTGTGAATGTTAATGGTCCAAGGTACACCACAATGATGAGTAATGACCGACGAGTTATTGGTTTCAATAATATCGAATTAATAACTGATCGTCCATTTCAAGTTAATCTTAAGGAAATGCGTCAAGTAAAGAGAGACTGGCCAGATAGGGCTTTGGTTGCATCTGTAATGTTTCCAATGAATGAGGCATCTTGGGCAAAGCATATCCCAATTATTGAAGATACAGGCATAGATGGTTTTGAGCTTAATTTTGGTTGTCCTCATGGTATGTCAGAGCGAGGAATGGGTGCTGCAGTTGGGCAAGTTCCAGAATATATAAAACAAGCAACTGAGTGGTGCAAAAAGTACGCCACAGTCCCTGTAATTGTCAAGCTTACGCCAAATATAACTGATGTAATTTATCCAGCTGAAGCAGTCCTTGAGGGCGGTGGTGATGCAGTGTCATTAATTAATACCATAAACTCAATTATGAGAGTTGATTATGACAGTTTGACTATGTTTCCAACTACGGGTGGTATGGGAACTCATGGGGGTTATTGTGGTGAGGCGGTAAAACCAATTGCTTTGAATATGGTTGCAGAAATAGCACGTAATGAAAAAACTAGAAACTTACCAATTTCAGGTATTGGGGGAGTATCGACTTGGAAAGATGCAGTAGACTTTATTGCATTAGGTGCTAGTAATGTTCAGGTTTGTACAGCCGCAATGGTCTATGGTTTTAAAATTGTTGAAGATATGAAAACTGGATTGAGTAACTTTTTAGATGAAAAAGGTATGAATTCAGTAGATGAGCTCATTGGTAAAGCAGTTCCATCAGTTACTGATTGGAAGTTCTTGAACTTAAACCACGTTGATAAAGCTGTTATTGACCAAGATAAGTGTATAAAGTGTGGTCGTTGTCACATTGTCTGTGAAGATACCTCACATCAAGCAATTGAATATTCAACTGATAGTGGTGATAGAGTATTTACAGTTAAGGATGATGAATGTGTTGGATGTAATCTTTGTGTAAGTGTTTGCCCTGTAATAGATTGTATCTCAATGGTCGCTATGACATCAGGAACTGACCCTAGAACTGGAAAGGCAATTTCACCACAAGCATCTGATTGGACAACTCACCCAAATAATCCATTAAAGGTTTCATGAAAAGATAATGGAGAATTGAATGGATAATAAAAAAGTTCTAGTACGAGCCAGAGGCATTACTCGAAGTAAAGAGAGAATTCGTGAAGAAAATGAACTTATTATTTTAATTGCTGCAGAAAAAGTATTTGCAAAGCATGGTCTTAAAGGCTCTACTACAAAACAAATTGCAGATATGGCTAAACTTCCAAAATCCAATATTCATTATTATTTTCATACTAAATTAAATTTGTATAGATGTGTCTTAGAAAGCATACTAGTTGATTGGATGAGGGCTGCTGATACATTTAATAAATTTGATGAACCTCGAGAAGCCTTAAAATATTATGTTGGCGCAAAAATGAATTTGTCACGAACTAGACCATTCGGCTCAAAAGTGTGGGCAAATGAAATTATTAGTGGTGCCCCTGAAATGGAAGAAGTATTATCATCGAGGTTAAAACAATGGGTTGATACTTGTGTTAGTTCGATAAATAGGTGGGTTGAACTAAAAAAAATTGTTAATGTGGGTGATGCTCATACCTTGTTATATATGATTTGGGCTACCACTCAACATTATGCTGATTTTGATTATCAAGTGATGATTTTAAATAATGGAAAGGAACTTACAGATAGTGAATTTGAAGAAAAAAAACAACAAGTTATTGATTTAGTTTTAAGAAGCGTTGGTTTAAATCCTTAGTCAATATGAGATTAAAAAAGTTTACAAAATAATTCTTAACATCAAGATAAATACCAGATGACATTTACCTAAAATAGAGAATTTATAAAAAATATATGCATAATAGTTTTTACTAAAGATAGTTATTATGAAGTTGATTTAGGTTAGATAAGGAGTATTCAAATTGGACAGCAGTGGAAAGAAGTTTAGAAAGTTAGTTAATGAAAATAAGCCACTTCAAATTGTAGGCGCTGTTAATGCCTATAGCGCTCTTATGGCTGAGAAAGTTGGGCATCAATCAATCTACTTGTCAGGTGGTGGAGTTGCAGCTTCTTCTCTTGGAGTTCCTGATCTTGGTATTACTTCCCTAGCAGATGTTCTCGAAGATGCTAAAAGAATTACTCAAGTAACTTCCCTACCATTATTAGTAGATGCAGATACTGGTTGGGGTGGGGCACTTAACATTGCTCGTTGCGTTCGAGAAATGATAAATAGTGGTGTAGCTGCTATCCATATTGAAGATCAAGTTTCTCAAAAACGTTGTGGACATAGACCAAATAAGGCAATAGTTAGTACAAATGAAATGGTTGACAGAATAAAAGCTGCAGTTGACGCCAAAACCGATCCTAACTTTGTAATTATGGCAAGAACAGACTCATTGGCTATCGAGGGTATGCATTCTGCTATTGATAAGGCGACAGCTTTTGAAGAGGCTGGTGCTGATATGATTTTTCCTGAGGCACTCAATACCATTGAGCAATATAGAGAGTTTTCTGATTCAATTAATGTCCCTATTCTAGCAAATATAACTGAATTTGGTCAAACACCATTATTTACCAAAGAGGAGCTTTCTGATGCTGGCGTGGATATGATTCTCTATCCACTAAGTGCCTTTAGAGCAATGAGTAAAGCAGCTCTTAATGTGTATCAACATATCATACAGGATGGTCACCAAAATAATGTCATAGAAAGTATGCAAACAAGAGAAGAGTTATATGATTTTTTAAATTATCATCAATATGAAAAGCAATTAGATGATGTAATGAATAAGGAGAGTAAGTAGTGAGTGGAAAAAAAATAGGTGGAGCTGGTCTTAGAGGTCAGAGTGCAGGTGAAACATCAATATGTACAGTTGGAGTTAGCGGTTCAGGGCTCACATATCGTGGCTTTGATATCGTAGATTTAGCAGAAAATACAACTTTCGAAGAGGTTGCCTATCTTTTATTGAAGGGAAAACTACCTAACTCACAGGAATTAAAAGCATATATAGAAAAACTCAAAACATTAAGAGGACTTCAACCTGAACTAAGAAGTACTTTGGAGGGTATCCCTAAAACTGCTCATCCTATGGACGTTTTAAGGACAGGCTGTTCGGTTCTTGGTAATTTAGAGCAAGAGGAAGGCTTTATAAACCAAACTGACCATGCAGATCGTATGCTGAGTGCATTTCCATCGATACTTTGCTACTGGTATCAGTATTCCCACTATGGAAAAAGAGTTGATACGGAGACAAGTGATGATACTATTGGTGGTCATTTTTTACATCTCTTGCATGGTAAAAAACCTAGCCAACTGCATGATCAAGTAATGAGTATTTCTTTGATTTTGTATGCTGAACATGAATTTAATGCCTCTACTTTTGCTGCAAGAGTTTGTGCCTCAACGCTTTCAGATATTCATTCTGCTGTTACAAGTGCTATTGGGACATTACGCGGACCATTACATGGAGGCGCTAATGAAGCCGCTAGTGCTATGCTATCCCAATGGAATGACCCTGATGTTGCAGAGGCTGAATTACTTAAAATGCTTGCACAAAAGCAACTTGTGATGGGTTTTGGACACGCAGTTTATACTCAATCTGACCCTCGTAATGAGGTTATCAAGCAATGGTCAAAAAAATTATCCATGGAGGTTAACGATAAGCATCTATACGATGTATCAGAAAGAGTTGAAATGGTTATGAGAAGAGAGAAAAATCTATTCGCAAATGCTGATTTTTATCATGCTTCTACCTATGAATTTATGGAAATACCAACTAAACTATTTACCCCAATATTTGTTCTTTCAAGAGTAACTGGATGGTGTGCTCACATTTTTGAACAGAGACAAAATAATCGAATCATTAGACCCAATGCAGATTATATAGGTCCAGGTCCACAAAAAGTCAATTCCATAGAAACAAGGAGTTAGTATAGTGAAAGCAGATAGAATGTCAGCAGATCAAGCTCTGCAAGATATCGCTGATTATGTGATTGATTTTAAAGTGGAGTCCCAGGAGGCCTTAAATACTGCTAGGAATTGTTTAATAGATACTATCGGCTGTGGTCTTTTGGCTTTAAAGTATCCAAATTGTACTAGACATTTAGGCCCATTGGTGCCTGGGACCTCAGTAGAAAATGGTGCTAGGGTTTTTGGAAAGTCATTTGAGCTTGACCCAGTAAAAGCAGCTTGGGATATTGGCGCCTTAGTTCGATGGTTAGATTTTAATGACACTTGGTTAGCTGAAGAGTGGGGGCATCCTTCTGATAATTTAGGCGCAATTATGGCTCTTAGTGATTATATTTCAAGAGTAAATATTGCGAATCATAAATCACCATTAAGTATAAGAGATGTGCTCGAGTACATGATAAAAGCTCATGAAATACAAGGTATTCTTGCACTTGAAAATAGTTTTAATAAAGTAGGCCTAGACCATGTTTTACTCGTAAGAGTTGCAAGCACAGCTGTTGCTACGCATATGCTAGGAGGGACAAGAGAACAAATTATTGATGCTTTATCACAAGCTTGGGCTGATGGTTCTTCTCTTCGAGCCTATAGGCATGCACCTAACGCTGGCTCAAGAAAATCATGGGCTGCTGGCGATGCAACATCTCGCGCAGTTCGCTTGGCAATGATAACTATGGCTGGTGAGATGGGTATGCCTTCTGTTTTGAGTACGCCAGAGTGGGGCTTTTATGATGTAAGTTTTAAGGGAAGAGAGTTTAGCTTCTCTAAGAGCTACGGATCTTATGTTATGGAGAATATTCTTTTTAAGATATCTTTCCCAGCTGAATTTCATGCTCAAACTGCAGTAGAATGCGCAGTATTGCTTTATCCAGAGATTAAAGAAAAGTTAAATGAAATTGAAAGGATTGAAGTTACAACTCATGAGTCGGCACTTAGAATTATTGATAAAACAGGTGCCCTAGATAATCCAGCTGATCGAGACCATTGTATGCAATATATGCTTGCAGTTGCAATGATTAAAGGTGATTTGGTGGCTGAGTTTTATGAAGATTCCTTTCATCAACAAAACTCATTAATTGATAAGCTTCGAAATAAAATGATTTTAAAGGAAGATAAAAGATACTCAAAAGACTACCTAGCAGATGATAAGAGATCTATTGCTAATGCATTGCAGATTTTCTTTAAGGATGGCAGTCAAACTGATAAAGTGGAAGTTGAATATCCAATAGGACACCGTAATCGTCGTCAGGAAGGTATTCCATTACTTGAGAGAAAATTTTTTAATAGTCTCAAAAGTATTTATTCTAAAGAGCACAGTAATAGGATCTACTCATTGTGTCTTGATAAAGAGAAAATTGAACAAACACCTGTCAACGAGTTTATGGACATGTTTGTTCTTAAAGATTAAAGAGCTATTAAAGTTTTTTAGTTTTCATCTATTTAACTAGAAATAAAGAAGGAGTTGTAATGTCAAAAATTCATTGGTTAGGTGTTGGTTTGTCAGCAATACCAGGACTAAAAATGCTTATTGAAAATGACCATTCAGTTATTGTTTATAATCGAACAGTCAAAAAAGCAAGTGATGCTTTATTAGGTGTTAAGGGTAATTATCAGATTGTAGAATTTTCTCTTAAGGCCATTGAGAAAAATGCTACAGCTGGAGACGTTATAGTTTCAATGCTTCCTGGTAATTTCCATGTTCCTGTTGCAGAGCTGAGTCTATCACTTGGAGCTCATTTTGTCTCAAGCTCCTATATTTCAGATGAGATGAAGATGCTTCATGAAGAATCACTAAAAAAGAATTTATGTCTTGTTAATGAGGTTGGTCTTGATCCAGGAATAGACCATAGTATGTCTCATGCTTTAGTAGAAGATTATAAGAATTCAAAGGTTTTTTCTACTGAAAATACACATTCTTTTTTGAGTTATTGTGGAGGTTTAAGTGATGTCCCTAATGACTTTTGTTATAAATTCAGCTGGTCTCCATTAGGTGTCTTAAAAGCCTTAATGTCGACTTCTGTTAGTATTCGTGACAGCCAAGTCTATACTGTATGTAAGCCATGGGAGGCTGTTGAGTTATATCCTCTTCCAATGCCTTGGGGCGAGGATGAATTTGAAGTTTATCCTAATCGCGATTCCATTCCATTTATCGAGCAGTATCAGATGAACGAGGGATTTAAGATAGATCAGTTTGTTCGAGGAACTCTAAGATATAAAGGCTGGAAAGATGCTTGGTCTGATATTTTTTCTGAGGTAGATACGCTTGACTCTGAAATTGCAGAGGATCGTCTAAAGACTATTAGTGATGATTTATGGAATAAATACTCCTATAGAAATGATGAGGTGGATCGTGTAATTCTAACTGTTGAATTAAAGGTTAAAAATGACTCAGGGGTTGTTTGGCATAAGCAATTTTTACTTGATACACTTGGAAATAGTAAAGGAAGCGCAATGGCCCAATTAGTCTCCTGCTCAGTTGCTTTGGCTGTTGAAGCCGTTCTTAATAAAGAGATACCCTCAGGCGTAACAGCGGCTCCTCACCAAAGTAATTTAGTAAAAAGGTGGCTAAACCAAGCTTCTGAAATAAGTGATCACTTTATATTAATTGATCATTTAAGTTAGTAGTAAAGTTAGATTATTTCTATGGCTCAAGCTAATCCTATTTTTGATAATGAAACAAAAGGTTGGGTAGATTTAGTTCCTGCTAGGCAATCTCAGCCTAAATTAACTTCTAACCTTGAAGCTAAATGGCTTGTCATAGGTGCCGGCTTTACAGGTCTTTCTTGTGCAAGAAGGCTCGCAGAGATTAACCCTAAAGATCAAATTATCTTGCTTGATGCAAGAGAACTGGGCCAGAATGCTTCTGGTAGAAATTCTGGTTATGCTGTTGCGCATAGCCATTTTTCAGGCCCCTATCAAGAATCACAACTTGAAAAATACCAAAGAGTAGATCGAATTAATCAAGTAGGCCTTAATTCTCTTCGTACATTAGTAAAAGATAACAGCATCAATTGTGACTGGATAGAATCAGGTATTTATCATACTGCAGCAGATAACAACTCTGAAATTGAGTGTAATCATTTTATTAATTATCTTAAAAAACGTGACATTACACATACTCCTCTTTCTAAACAGGAAATTCATAATCATCTAGGAACGAGTTGGTATAAGAAGGGCGTTAAAGTTGAAAATGGTGCATTAATGCAGCCTGCTAAATTAGTTTTTGGATTGGCTGAAAATCTTCCAAGTAATGTTGAGCTTTATGAAAATACACCAGTATTAAGGATGACATTGGGTAAAGCTGTTAAGGTCATGGTTCCAGATGTAATAATTACTGCTGAACAAGTCATAATGGCTTGTAATTATGAAACCTTTGAGGGTGCAAAGCCTAAACAAAGGGCGGTTGGAGTAACGCTTTCTGGAAGTATTACTCGTGCCTTAACCAAGGATGAGATTAATACCCTGGGAAGTGAATCATCATGGGGAATACTGTCGCTTCATAGTGGCGGGGCTACTATCAGATTAACGGATGATGGCCGAATTGCAATAAGAAACACAGCTGAATATAACAATCACCACCTATTAACTGATAAGCAATTAATTAACCGACAACAGATTCATCGACAAGCATTTAATAATAGGTTTCCACAGTTAAGTCATGTTCCATTTGAGTTCTTATATTCAGGCGTTGAAGGTGTGAGCGCTAATAAAACTAATATCTTTGAGAGATTTTCAGATAACCTCTATTATGCAGGCTGTTTCAATGGCTCTGGAATTACTAAAGGGACTGCATTTGGTATTGGAATAGCTGAGTATGCGTGCGGAAAAAAATCCGCTATTGTTAATGATTGTCTTGCTCTTGAGAAAGCTAAATGGCTTCCACCAAAACCATTTTTAGATCTTGGTGCATGGTATACAACTAAGCAACGCTTTAAAGGGGTTGGAAGAGATAGATAGAAGATAATCTAAATGCCAATCAAAGTAAATGACTTGCAGTAGCGCTAAATTCAATAAAGCCTGCCTTGATTTTAGAAAAAGGTTCTTGATAATAATCCAAAGGATCAACTGGCAAAGAGGTTTCATCACCACTAATAAGGCATTCACTTACTGCCTTACCAAAATAAGTTCCAGGTCCAATTCCTCTACCTGAATAGCCAAAAACTGAGTAAGCATTACTACCTAGTCTTAGAATTTTAGGAATATGATCGCCTGTCATGGCAATGCGTCCATGCCAGCTGAATTCAATATCAATATTTTTAAGATGTGGAAAGAGACTCTCAATTTTTCTCCTTGCCCAATTAGTGTGAATCTTGGAGGCGCTATGACCAAGGTTTCCGATCCCACCAATAATAAGTCTATTGTCAGCATCGAGTCGAAAAGAAGACATTACACTAGCAGTATCCCAGCAACCTTCACCATTAGGCAGAACTGACTTTACTAGATCTGAAGGTAGAGATTTAGTTGCGACTTGAAAATACTGTACGGAAGTGTATTTGGATGGATTTAGGCCTTCAATTGGTTTTTGATAGGCATTTGTAGCAATTAAAAGCATTTTTGCCTTAATGGTGCCCTCAGCTGTCTGGATTAGCCAATCATTATTGATTGATTCAATGTTAGTTGCTATAGTTGACTCATAGATATTTACGCCATAAGATTTAGCAACTCTTGCCAGGCCAAGACAATAATCTAGAGGGTTAATAATTCCAGCTTTTTTATTAAAAAGAGAGCCAAAAAACTTTGAAGAGCCTATTCTTTCCTGAGTCTGCTGTTTATCCAAAAGCTCTAACTCAGCCCCTCGTTCAGATAACTGTTTAAATCTCAGATGAATATCTTTTAATCCTTTTTTAGAGTGAGCACAGTGAAGCGTTCCTGAGCGATTAGCGCTGCAATTAATTTCATAGTTATCAATAAGACTAAATACTAAATCAGGTGCTGTTGCTAAAGCCTTATTAAGCTTAACTCCTGCATCTAATCCAAGGATACTTTCAACCTTTTCAGGAGGCATCCATAAGCCTGCATTAACTAAACCAACATTCCTTCCCGAGCCACCATAGCCAATCTTTTTATCAATAAGGGTAACTGAGAGTCCATTCTTTGCTGCAGATAGGGCTGCTGAACAGCCAGTAAAGCCGCCACCAATAACCACCAAATCCGTTGTAATTGATTTTTTAAGATAACTAAAGGTTATTTTTTCTTTCGAAGTAACTTGCCACAGATTTTTTTGCTGCATTTTTAAATTAATTCTTAACTATTGACCAATATATTAAACAAAAAAGACGCCCTTAGGCGCCTTTAATTTGAGATTATTAATGATTATGGAAGAAGTGTTGCGCCAGTTTCCATGCGAATGACTTGACCATCCTTTATTTGCATAAAGGCTAGAACTGATTCTTTAGTTCCGTCAGGAAAGCTCATAACGCCATGGGTAACCATGGCCTCATCGTTTTCATAAAGGCAGCGTGAATCATGGGTTACAAAATCATCACTATTCATCATAAATGTAAACATTTCCAGGGTTTTTTCTTTATCCATAGTTGAGTTGTCTAGGTGCATGATAAATTGAAAATCTTCATGCATAGTTGCTGCATAAGCCTCCATATCTTTTGCTTCTTGTGCAGCTTCTTGTGTTTTAAATATTGACATATTGCCTCCTAAATTTAAATTATTTCTTATTATAAATAATAATCAT
>JACNFO010000017.1:0-20883 GCA_014384565.1 Candidatus Pseudothioglobus aerophilus | reverse complement strand
TTGTATGTTACCTGCTTTATTTAATAAGCAACTATTTTTTATACCCAGAAGTAAATAATGATTACTATTAAAGGAATTAAAGGCCTAATAGCATTCTTAATATGATGATCAGCACCATCAAACGTTGGCCAAACTTTTAAAAATAGACCAATATTCCAAATAAATGCAAAGGTACAGAAAAACCCCATTGCAACTAATAATGTTGGTGTATCAGTTCTTTCAAAAATACCAATTTGGAAAAACGTTACAATAAGCATTGCAACCGTTCCACCCATTAGAAATCCTGCTGGCTTAAGCGCATACGGTACTTGTGGCGAGTCCAGACGAAGATCTATTGCAAACTTTTTTGAGTTAAAAGTTAGTTGAAAGGCAAAAAAACCACCAAACAATATTAAAAAAATGTGACAAATAGTTTGAATATCCATATTAATTCCCCTTAAAGTTAATTGAACGCTTGAGTAATTTCAAGCCTCATAATAAGTATACTTATTTTTTTTATTAATTTAAATACTAACCATCGAGTGAAAACTATGGATATATCTAAAATACAAAACCAGCTTAAAAAATTTGCAATTGAAAGGGATTGGGAGCAGTTTCATACCCCCAAAAATTTATCTATGGCTCTTAGTGTTGAGGCTTCAGAGCTGGTTGAGATATTTCAGTGGTTAAGGGCTGAAGAGTCAATTTCACCTGATAAAAAACAGATAGACGCAATCAAAAGTGAAGTAGCTGATATTGCTATGTATCTTCTGCGTTTTTGTAGTGTCTTGGAAATAGATATTGAAGAAGCAATTGAGAGTAAATTAGAGAAAAATGCTGAAAAATATCCAGTTAATTTATCAAAGGGCAATGCTCAGAAATACAATCAACGAGAAGATTAGTTATATTTCAACCTTATAACATTCGTAGGGCTTGCCAGTTGAAGGTTGAAGATTAATATAATCATTAGACAGAACAATAATCTCTTCAGATCTTTTATCGTTAAGAGTAAATTGTTCTTCCATATTAAAATACTCATCAAGCCATGGATGGTTCCTATTAACAACTTTAATAGAATCAATCATACTGACTAAGCTTTGATCATTAATTTCCCATACTCCAGTTCCAAGAGCGCTATAATTCACTTTAACTGTATTCTCTTCAATTGGAAAGTCAACAATTAGTTGACCAAAACTATTCCAGGTACCATCTTTCTTATATCTTATAAATTCCAAAGCGGTATACCCAGGCCAAGTATCTTTACAAATCCAGTTACCAAGAATTTCAGTTTCATAAAAACGAGGAGACATTGCTGCTAAAGCAGAGGTGTTTAAAATTAGAGCTGCAAGGATGGTCAGGAAGTACTTCATGAAAAGTAGTTTAGATTAGTTTTTGACAAGCCTATGTGAATTATTGATGAATTTTAGAAGAATTTATCATTTTATTTTTATGTTCATCAGCCATCTTTTCAATTTTATTGCTAACAGTTTCTTGAAAAATAAATGGCAAAATAGAGTGAATGAGCGCAATAATTAAAAGCCCCAAAAGTGTAAGGCAATATTTCCATGCCCCCCAGAGATGTTGAAAGTAGTTATATCCAAACTCATTGGGGTGTTTAGTAAAAATATTATTCATATAAGTATTATCGAAGTTTATTTAATTTATTAAGTATAAAGAATGGGAGTAACAATATTAAATTTTTTGAATATTTGTAATAAAATAAAATTTTTTGAATAAATTACTTTCCACATATAGGATAAGAATAATGCCTAAAGTTTTAACAAAAAAACAGATTGAGCAGTATCATGATGAAGGTTTTATATCTCCAATAAGAGTTATTTCTGAAAAAGATGCTTTATCTATTAAAGTCCAACTTGAAGAAGTAGAGGCGCAATACCCTGAAGAAATTAATTCAGAGAGTCGCAATAATTTACACCTCTCATTCGCTTTTTTAGATGCGCTCGCACATAACACAACCATAGTAGACGCAATAGAAGATCTTATTGGCCCTGATATTGCTCTTTGGGCGTCGGTTATGTTTATTAAAGAGCCCTCCTCTAAGCAGTATGTTAGTTGGCATCAAGATGCAACTTATATGGGCCTTGATAGCTTTGATTTTCCAACACCATGGATTGCGCTAAGTTCTAGTAACCTAGAGACAGGCTGTATGTCGATGATTTCAGGTAGCCATAAATCAGAAATACAAAAACACGATGATACTTATGCAGACAACAATATTCTAACTAGAGGCCAAGCTATTAAAAGTGTAGATCAAAGTAAGGCCGTTGATCTAATATTGAAGCCAGGTGAAATGTCGATCCATCATGGAGCAATTATTCATGGCTCTCAACCTAATAAAAGCAATCAAAGGAGGATAGGGTTCTCTCTTCAATCATATGTTCCACCATCTATAAAGCAAGTAATTGGAAAAAATATGTGGACTCATATTAGGGGACAAAAAAGGAATGATCCAGACGGAATTTTTTTAGACAGACCTAAATACAATATGGATCCAAAAACTGTTTCTCAAAGAAAAATTGCAGAAAAAAACTTATCTGAGATACTTTATAAGGGCGCGAAGATTAAGCGTAACTACTAAATATAGTTTTCTAGCCAGCTAAGAATTTTTTTAACTCCACTATTCGTCTGAGACGAGCTCAAAATATCTCCAAGAACGCCATGCTTTGAGGAATCATCACTATTTGTAAGTATTGGATTGTGAATAGAGACATTATTACCCATTTTAGAAATTATTTTACGAGTTGCTTTAGCTGATACAACCTGATCATCATCTGAAAAATAAAATAATACTGGTTGTTTAATCCTAATATGCTTAACTTTATAGGCTGCAACAACTGAGTCCTTTACTGCAAATAATGCTCTTATAGGATAGCTTGTCGTCCAACATCTTGCATGATCTGCATTTCTTGGGACGAAGGAGTATTCTTTTCCAAAAATGAATGGGATAAACCACTTAGCTCCAGGAATTCTAAGAAGTTGTCCAAAAAAAGATTTTGGTCCAAAATTAGGGGATACATAAATAATTGCTAAAGCATTTTCTGTATATTGAAGATTGGCATGGATTAATGAACAACCTGTAGAACAACCAATTAAGATAAGACTATCCCCAATTGCATTACCAATATCAATAGCTTCTTTCGTATCTATCATCCAATCATCAAAGGTAGCCTCAGCTAAGGCTTCACCATCTAGACCATGCCCTCTAAGCCTTGTAAAAAAAATATTCGCATTGAGCTCTTTGCCAAGCATTTCAATAACTGGATCAAGCTCTGCTCTGGTTGCTGAAAAGCCATGAATAAATATAAGACTAATTTTTGTCTTCATTTTATTTTGATTTGCCCAAATAATCTTTTTTTCAGTATCTGGACGGATATTTAGAATCTCATTTTCACTATCTTCGATGAGCTTATCTAAAGAATTAATATTGATCATTTACTTAACTTACTTTTTTAGATGGATGAATTATATCTCGAAATATATAAAAATCTTGTAATTAATTTTGTATACATAAAGATTACTTTTATTAATACATAAAGTATACAAAAAGTGTATACTTCATATTAGTTAGAAAATTAATAAATCTTTAGATGGGTAAATACGTAACAAAAAATCAAAAAGAGGATGAAAAGAGAGTGGTTAGCGTAAGAATTCGCAGACCTATTTTTGAGGCGTTTAAAGGAGCTGCAACTGCTGCAGAACAGTTTGGATATAGCATGACTCTTTCAGGCGTATTTGAAACAGCTATGGAAGATGCAATTTCTGAGTTTAAAGATATTAGTGGTGTCGATTATCAAGATCTCACTTCATCAAAGCTAAGTAAGAAATGGGATAGCAAATACAAGCCTTCCTTAAAAAATTCTAAAGTAAAGCTCAAAAAGCGTGGTACTTAAATTAACTTTAATTAGGAGTGATAAGCAATGTCAGAAGCTAGTGTGATTGATAAATTAAAAGATTTAAGAAAAGATTTAGATAAAGAATCTAAATTTCTTCAAGAGCAAATGGAGCTCCCATTAAATGGAAATGAGGTGAAAAATTCTCGGTCAGATAACAATTCTATCCAGCTTAATAAGGGAATTATGTTCTCTAAATGGGTCAGAAAATTAACGACACAATTTGAGTCGGTTGATCCATTTTATAAATAAATTATAGTTACAAGTTAAATTGTTTCCTTGGCCAGTTCCAACTAATAAGTGTGCTGGCAACACCAGACATGATTAACAAACCTCCCAATATCATTGAGGAAGTTAATTTTTCATCAAGAAGAACAATTCCCGCAATAATTGAGGTAATTGGAAGTAGCATCAAAAAGGGCGATACTTTGCTGACATCCACACTGCTCAATAAGTGATACCAAACGCTATAACCTAATACAGTCATAATCAATGCTAAGTATAGAATTATTGACCAATCAATATAGCTAGCGGTTGTTATTGCTAGCCACTGCCCATCTTCAATTAGTAAAGATGCAATAAACATTTGTGGGGTGGCCATGATTGCAACCCAGGCTAATATGGTAATTCCTGAGAGATCTTTAAGCCGGCTAATCATTATCTGCGCAACCGCCCATACAGCGGAGCCTGCAATTAATAACATAACGCTATCAAGGTGTCCATCTAGTCTGGGCTCTCCTGCAATTATCAGAACGCCAACAAAAGCAAGCCCCATTCCTAGTGCCCTAGTAATACCAAGCTTTTCCTTTAATAGAAGTGCCCCCATAATTGCTAAAATTGGACCTTCAAGCTGAACTAGGATTGCTGCAGTAGAGGCATCAATACCTTTGAGGCCATTGTAGGTAAGACCATATTGAATAGTAGAGCCAATAAGTGCAACAACAAAAATTTCACGCATATGACCCCATGGCGGCTTTGTAAACCAAACAAGAATTAAACCTGCAATACCAAAGCGAATTGTCATGATAAGGAGAGCTGGAAACTGCTCCATTCCAATTTTGGCTAGAGTAAACCCTAAGCCCCAGGTAATAGGAACAATAAGAGCTAATAAGATTTGCTTAGTGTTCAATAGTATTATTGTTAGATATTAAAAAAGGAGGTCAATTATGACCTCCTTTTGAGCATTAAGATAGAACTAATTAATATTTAGGCACGATATTTCCAATAGAAAAGGATAACAATTAAACTACTTAAACCAATTCCAAAGTACTGCATACCTCCAGCAGGGATAGTGCCAGATGTGATATGAAAAACTTGAAGTGCAATAGCTAGTAGTTGCAGAATTATAAGGGGCGGAGTCGCTTTTCTTAGTTGCTCTGATGATGTCCAGTTTGGAAGCATTATAAAAATTACCGCAGTGAATAGGAATGACATCCCTAAATATTGTGCCATTGTAACCATTGGAAGGGTTACTTCCCAGTTATAAGACGCTGCCATCATATCAGTCCCAAACCAAAAAGATGCAGCCCAAAGTAGGCCAAGTAACCCGTTAATTCTATAAACTGATGCTAAAGTCATAATATACTCCCCTTATTAATTTCTATGAATCATAACATAAGTAGTAGTATTAAAAAAGAGGCCAAAAAGAGCTCTTTATATTTTTTTGAGTACTTAAAGAATTTGTTTACTAACTCGAAGTAAAATTAAAGAATGAAAATTTCAAACCCTCTTAATAATAATTATTTTCCTCAATCAGAGTCAAATAATGGCTGGCGATTCCTCAAAGATTCGAATGAAATAAAAAATCTTACAAATATGAATTTGGGCAAGTTAGACGCTATTATTGAGGGTTATAAATTCTTTTTTGATACGTACGCATCTGGAATAGCAGTAATCAAAAATGGCTACCTAATTAAAGAGCACTATAGCTTTATGACTCTTCCCGGAAGTCGCTTTGATGTTTGGTCTTGCACAAAATCTTTTACTGGAATAGCATGGGGTCTTTTGTTGGAGGAAAGTCGACAAGGTACGCTTCCAAATAATGTCCAAGTGGGCCTAGAAAGTTCTGCTTACTCTTTTTTGCCAAATAATACTAAGCTAACTGATCAGCTTAAAGAAAAAATAACTATTGGGCACTTGCTTAGTATGACCTCTGGCATCGCTGGAGAAGCTAAACTAGCATTTGGGATACCCACAAAAATTGATAGTGGTCCTTTTGAGCATGCACTTGGTTTTAGCGAAAATCGATATGGTAAAAAAACAGATGCTCTAGTCGGTGAGCCTGGAACAATTTGGGATTATAGTGATCCTGCAATGGCTCATTTATCAATATTGTTTAAATCCATTATGAAACAAGAAATCCATGACTATATGCAGGAAAAAGTATTCAGTCAAATAGGTATTGAAAATGCTAGTTGGGATATTCTTGGAGGTGGTCAATTTATTGGTCCCCACACTAGTGCTCATATTGGCCTTCACATCTCTGCCAGAGAGCTGGCAAGATTTGGTTACTTATTGATGCGGAAAGGATTATGGAATGGTAAAGAAGTTGTACCGAGTTGGTGGATTGATAAAGCAACAAAATCTTCACAAAATTTAAATCCTAACTATGGATATACTTTTTGGACTAACTCAAATGGAACAAGATGGCCAGGGCTTCCAAAAGATATGTTTGCGTTGGAAGGATATAATTCAAATAGGTGTTATGTTATTCCTTCAAAGGATATGGTTGTTGTAAGAGTTGGCGCAGGACCAAATCAGTGGAATGAGCAGTTACTTATTAGCAGTATTTTGGGGGCAATTAATTAATAATTGATTTGCCGTTACTTGCCTCAGGAGTAAAGTCATAAAAGTCCTGAAATGGGTAGGTCTTTCTATTTCTTTGCTTATTGGAAATTGATCTTAAGTCTTGATTTACAGCGCCATCAGTCAAAACCATAAATGAAGGTACTGAAAGGTTTTCAAGGTCAGGTGAAAGGTACCCAGATTTAACTATGAGCAACTGGAAGCTAGGTAGATTTATTTTTAAATCAGTAAAATCTTTAAGCTTATGAAATGGCCTTCTCAGCTTGGTTATAACAATTGTTGTTTTATTTACTTTAACTATTGCGCATTGATTTTGAAAATAGACGCTATCAGCAGTTAGAATTAATGAAGGCCCGCCCCCACCAAATGTTCCGCCGATAGTAAATTGATTGCCTTTTTTTAGTTCATCATAGGCTGATTTTGATGCAATGCCTGCAATCAGGGTTTCTTTTGAATCAGCTTCTAAGATTACTTTTAGAATATCAGCCCTATCTCCAACTCCTCCTGCAGTAGGATTATCACCACTATCTGCAATTATTGAAAAATCATCCCGACAAAACTCAAGAGCGCTATGAATATCTCCTGACTTCATGCCATAGTTTAGTTTTTTCCGATTATCCCAGTAGAGATTAGCAATACTTTTACAGATAATAGCGCCTGATTTCTCATCAGTGCAAGTCACAATAGAAGAAGCTGTGGCTCTTTTAGTATCTGCCCAAACGTAACCAATCATTAGATTACAATCGAGGATATTAGATTCTTGATTGTAAAGGTCAAGACTTTCATAGATTGATTGGCAGGGCTCTACAAATGTTGAAGACATTTCTCCTGAGACTAAAACTGGTATTGCTGACCAGAGAACATAGGGCCTATAGTTTTCATTAAGGGCCTTACAAAGCATCATTGATGACCGCTGATAAGTTTCTTTGACATCAATATGAGGAGCGGTTTTAAATGCTGCAAAAGCATCTATATTACTAATAATTTGATTGGTCATCTGGCCATGAAGGTCAAAGCTTACTGAAATGATGCATTTTGGCCCAACTTCTTTGCGAACTGAAGCAATCCACTCTCCTTCTGGGTCTTCAATACCATCAACATACATTGCGCCATGCATTAATAGAAGGACCCCATCTAGATCACCTAGAGAATGAAGAGCTTCAATAAATTGGTTTTTTAGTTGAGCAAAGTACTCCTTATCAATAGGGCCACCAGGAACTGACTTGTTAAAGAATAAAGGATAAGTTTTTATCTTACACTTACTAAAGGGAAAATCAACAAGATCAAGCAATGCTTGACCTTGGATGCTTTGAAAGTCGTCTTTATTTTGATATAGGGGTGAATAACTACTGCACTCTGTGCTAATTCCACCAATGGCAATTTTTTTTAAAGCCATTCAATATCAAACTGTCTAATTAACTCCAGCCAGTAACTACTTTGACTTCAATGAACTCTTTAAGACCAAAAGAGCCACCTTCACGGCCAATACCTGAGTGCTTATAACCACCAAAGGGTGACCCAAGGGCTAAACTTCTTCCATTTACCTCAACAACACCAGAAAGTAGTCTTTTTGAGACTCGTTTGGCTTTCTCAGGATCTTGTGTTTGAATATAATTTTCTAAACCATATGGAGTGTCATTGGCAATTTCAATCGCCTCTTCTTCAGTATCAAAAGGAATCATTGAAAGAACGGGTCCAAAAATTTCCGTTCTTGCAACCGTCATTTGATTATTAACATCTGCAAAGATAGTGGGTTTAACAAAGTAACCTGTCTCAAGACCTTTAGGCTTGCCTATTCCGCCAGAAACAAGCGTTGCATTTTCATCGATACCTGCCTGGATTAACGCTTGAATTTTATCAAATTGAAGTTGGGATACAACGGGACCTAGATGCTTTCCAGGCTTTGAGGCAATATCAGTGTGTGTAGAGATTGCAGTTTCTTTAGCAATCGCAACTGCTTGATCATAAACTGAGCGCTCAACGAGCATTCTTGTAGGAGCATTACAAGATTGACCCGTGTTATTAAAACAATGCCTTACGCCTCTTTTCACGGCTTTTTCATCAGCATCAGCAAAAATAATATTAGCTCCTTTACCTCCAAGCTCTAATCCAACTCTCTTAAAGTCATCAGCAGCGTTATGAGAAATTAGTGCGCCAGCTCTTGTTGAGCCTGTGAAAGAGACCATATCAACATCAGGGTGAGAAGTCAGCTGACTTCCAACACCAATACCATCTCCATTAACAAGGTTAAATACTCCTGCTGGGCAACCGGCCTCTTCAAGCATTTCAGCAAAAATCATTGAGTCTAAAGGAGCAAGCTCTGAAGGCTTTAAAACCATGGTGCAGCCCGCAGCAATTGCTGGAATAACTTTTAGTGCTACTTGGCTTATTGGCCAGTTCCAAGGAGTGATGAGTGCACAAACTCCTTTTGGCCCATAAATTAATTGATTGTCCGAGTCGTCAAGTTGCTCTTCAAACTCAAATTTTCTAAGCTGGTTAAGAAAATCTTCAATCGCTTCTGTTCCACTAGGGGCTTGAGATGTTTTGGCAAAATCTATAGGCGCTCCCATTTCCATTGAAATAACTTCGGCCATGTCATCCATTCTTCTTTCATAGATTGCATAAAGTCTTTCAAGTAGTGCTATTCTGTCAGCTTTTGTTGAGGCAGACCACATTGGTAGAGCAGCCCTTGCAGCTGCAATTGCAGCATCAGTGTCACTTTGTGAGCCAAGAGAAATCACCGCACAAACTGTTTCATCAGAAGGATTGATGACGTCAAAGTCATTTTTAGTTGATGGCTCAACCCATTGCCCATTAATGTAGAATTTTCTTTTATCTAGCATAATTTATCTCCAATTAAGATTAGTAGAGGTTATCTTAAGAAATTTTTGATGTCAAGCAAAAATATGTATGCAACTGTATGTTTAGATGCTTGCTAATTTCTCAACCGATAATTTAATGTTATCCATGCTGGTTGCAAAAGAAAGCCTAACGTAACCTGGCGCCCCAAAGGCAGAGCCTGGAACAACTGCCAAGCTTAGTTTTTCAAGACAATACGTTGAAAACTCAACGTCATCTTTAAGGCCTATTCTTTCAATCAATCCTTGAACTTTAGGAAAAGAATAGAAGGCCCCACCAGATCTTGGACACTCTATACCATCAATAGCATTCAAACTATCAACTAGAAACTCATGGCGACGCTCAAAAGCCTCAACCATCATTGATATGAATGACTGATCACCCGAAATCGCTTCAAGAGCAGCAGCTTGAGAAATTGAGCTTGGATTAGAAGTTGACTGTCCTTGAATTTTTTTCATGGCTTTAATTACTGTTTCAGGACCAGCAGCATAACCAATTCTCCACCCAGTCATTGCGTATGCTTTAGACACACCATTAAGAATTACAACTCTATCTTTAAGCTCTGGACACGCCATTGCAATATTAACAAAATCATCATCACCCCACCTTATATGCTCGTATATATCATCGCTTATAGTAAGAACGTGAGGGTATTTTTTCAAAACCTCACCAAGGGCTTTAATTTCTGATTCACTATAAACTGATCCTGTTGGGTTAGAGGGACTATTAAGAACAAAAAGTTTGGATTTGTTGGTGATGCTAGCTTCTAATTGATCTGGAGTTATTTTAAAGTCTTGCTCTAAGCCAGCCTCAATAAATACAGGAGTCGCATCAGCAAGAATAGCCATGTCAGGATATGAAACCCAGTAAGGAGTTGGTATGATTACTTCATCACCTTCGTTAAGGATTGCTTGACAGAGGTTATAAAAAACTTGTTTGCCACCGCAAGAAACCATTACTTCATTTAAAGAATAATCTAATCCATTCTCTCTTTTAAATTTTTCACAGACTGCTTTTTTAAGTTCTGCTGTACCGTCTGCTGGGGTATATCTTGTATCTCCAGAGCCGATTGCAGTAATAGCCGCTTTTTGAATGTTTACAGGAGTATCAAAGTCTGGCTCACCCGATCCCATTGAAATTATTTGTATTCCTTGTGATTTTAATTCTTTGGCTTTATCACTGACAGCCATAGTCGCAGAAGGTTTAACTTTTTGTACTCGATTTGATAGGATAGTTGACATTTACTGTGCTCTTTAAATGGTTTAAAATTAAGGGTTTTATTTTAATCAAAAACTG
The DNA here is from genome assembly GCA_014384565.1 of Candidatus Pseudothioglobus aerophilus. Classification (GTDB taxonomy): domain Bacteria; phylum Pseudomonadota; class Gammaproteobacteria; order PS1; family Pseudothioglobaceae; genus Pseudothioglobus; species Pseudothioglobus aerophilus. Next base: position 10,033 of record JACNFO010000017.1, on the reverse strand, counting down.
CCGATAATGGCCAGAAAATTTCAGCTAAAATCGAATTTTTCACCTAAGGGTGACCAGCCAAAAGCTATTCAAACGTTACTAGACGGAATTGAGGCTGGAGAGAAGTATCAAACGCTCGTTGGTGTTACGGGTTCAGGCAAAACATTTACTCTTGCAAATGTTATTGAGAAGAGTCAAAAACCGAGTCTGATTATGGCTCCAAACAAAACTTTAGCTGCTCAGCTTTATAGTGAAATGAAAGAATTCTTTCCTAACAATGCTGTTGAGTACTTTGTGTCCTATTATGATTATTACCAGCCAGAGGCCTACGTTCCTGCTTCAGACACATTTATTGAGAAAGATGCATCAATAAATGAGCAGATAGAGCAGATGAGACTTTCTGCTACTAAATCACTTCTTGAGCGCAAAGACGTAATAATTATTGCAAGTGTTTCCGCTATCTATGGTCTTGGAGATCCTGAAAGTTATATGAAAATGCTGCTTCATTTAACTGTAGGGGAGGTTGCAAAGCAAAGAGAAATTCTGGCGACATTATCAAAGATGCAATATTCAAGAAATGACGTGACATTAATCCGAGGTCATTTTAGAGTTAAGGGTGAGGTAATTGATATATTTCCAGCAGACTCTGAAGAGCGTGCAATTCGAATAGAGATGTTTGATGATGAGGTGGAAAGCCTTTCATGGTTTGATCCTCTAACAGGAGAAAAACTAAAGCCTCTTCAAAGGGTTACTATTTATCCAAAGACACATTACGTTACTCCTAAATCAACCATATTAAATATCCTTGATGATATTAAGGTGGAGCTTGGCTTAAGAAAAAAAGAACTACTCTCTCAAAATAAATTAGTTGAAGATCAAAGGCTTTCGCAAAGAGTAGCGCAGGATATGGAAATGATGAGAGAGCTAGGCTATTGCTCAGGTATTGAGAATTACTCCCGCTATTTATCTGGAAGAAAACCAGGAGAGCCACCACCAACCCTGTTTGATTATATGCCCGAAGATTCTTTAATTATCTTAGATGAGTCCCACGTTACAGTGAGCCAAATAGGGGCAATGTACAATGGTGATAGGGCTAGAAAAACAACGCTCGTAGATTTTGGTTTTCGCCTGCCATCAGCTCTAGACAATAGACCACTTAGATTTGAAGAATTTTCTGAAAGGTTGAGCCAGTGTATTTTGGTTTCAGCAACTCCCGCAAAATTTGAATTAGAGATGTCAACTGTTATTGCTGAGCAAGTTGTAAGGCCAACCGGATTATTGGATCCAGGTATTGTTATTAAGCCCGTTGAAACTCAGGTTGATGATTTACTATCTGAAATTCATAAAAGGGTTGCCGTAAAGGAAAGAGTCTTAGTGACAACACTGACTAAGAAGATGTCAGAGCAGCTCAGTGACTACTTAAATGATCATAATATAAAAGTAAGGTATCTACATTCTGATATTGATACTGTTGAAAGGGTAGAAATCATTCGAGACTTACGTCTTGGTGTTTTTGATGTTTTAGTTGGGATAAATCTTTTAAGAGAAGGGTTAGATATTCCAGAGGTATCTTTAGTTGCAATTTTAGATGCAGATAAAGAAGGTTTTCTTCGCTCAGAGCGTTCTTTAATTCAAACGATGGGAAGGGCTGCTCGAAATATTAATGGGAGTGTTATCTTATATGCTGACAGAATTACCAACTCAATACAAAGAGCAATGGATGTTACATCTGCAAGAAGAGATAAGCAGGAAGCCTATAACAAAAAACATGGAATAGTACCCATGGGCGTTGTGAAGCCGATTGTTGATATTTTAGATACAGACCTTTCAGCATCAGATATTGATGATTTAATATCTGAAACTATTCAAGTAAAATTATCTCCTGTTCAGCTCTCCAAAGAACTAAAGCGACTTGAAAAAGAGATGTATAAGTTTGCTGAGGATTTAAAATTTGAGCAGGCAGCAGACACTAGAAATCAAATAAAACGATTAAGAGATGGGCAATTTAAATAATATGACCTTAAATATTACTGAGATCTTCTACTCGCTTCAAGGAGAGGCAAGAGAGGTTGGAATTCCAACTGTGTTTGTTCGACTTACAGGCTGCCCTTTAAGATGTAATTATTGTGATACTGCGTATGCATTTAAGGGCAATAACCCTTTATCAATTGAGCAAATATTATCTGAGATCTCAAAATATAAAACTCACTATGTATGTGTTACGGGCGGAGAGCCAATGGCGCAAAGTAATTGCCTTGGATTGTTGGATACTTTGATAGAGAGCGGATACAAGGTTTCAATGGAAACAAGTGGCAGTATCGATATTTCTCAGGTAAATAAAAATGTATCTATTGTGATGGATCTTAAAACGCCTTCATCAACAGAGCAACATCAAAATAGATATGAAAATATTGCGCTTTTAGAAAACAAAGATCAGCTCAAGTTTGTTATCGCTTCAAGGTTAGATTTTGATTGGTGTTGCAGTATTTTGGAAGATCATGAGATCTTATCAGATGTCCTGTTTTCACCGGTTTATGAATGTTTAAAGCCAGCAGAGTTAGCAGATTGGATTTTAGAGAAGCAACTTAATGTTCGACTTCAGGTGCAACTTCATAAGATTCTTTGGGGCGACGAAAAAGGAAAATAGTTAACCTTTAAAATCTCTAGTCTAGAACTAAAAGTTAGTAAACTTTTAAGTAGAGATGGTTCCTTCAATTCTAGCCTTTGCTTTATCAATTGCGACATGATAGTGAGGATCTTCCAGGACGTTGACCTCGACTAAATGTTTTGCTGTTTTTAGAAGCAATCTACACTCTTCACTAAGATGAACTAAATGAAGAGTTTTTCCTGCTTTTTGGTATCGATCAGCAAGCTTATCAATTGCTTCAATTGCAGAGTGATCTATCACTCTTGAATCCTCAAAATCTATGTAGACATTTTCAGGATCTTCTTTGGGGCTAAAGATTGCATGAAAAGTATTGATTGATGCAAAAAATATTGCGCCATGGAGCCTGTATGTCTTTTTCCCATCTGACTCAACTTCTTCAACAGACTGTATTTTTCCAGCAGACTCCCACGCATACGACAGCGCTGACATAATTACGCCAGTTATGACTGCAAGTGCTAAGTTATCTGTCAATACAGTTATTACTGCAACAGATATTCCAACAATAATATCGGGCATTGGAACCTTACCAAATAATCGAAATGAACCCCACTCAAAGGTACCAATTACGACCATCATCATGACGCCAATTAGAACCGCAACTGGAATCATTTCTATGTACTTAGAAAGATAGAGTATAAAAAATAATAACACCACAGAAGCTACTATTCCAGAGAGTCTTCCCCTTCCTCCAGATTTAATATTAATCAGACTTTGTCCAACCATTGCGCAGCCACCCATTCCGCCAAAAAGACCGGTAACAGTATTGGCAACACCTTGACCAATACACTCGCGATTTGGTTGACCTGTAGTTTCCGTTAAATCATCAATTAAGTTAAGAGTTAATAAGCTTTCAATGAGCCCAACTAGGGCCATAATCATTGCGTAAGGAAAGATGATTTTAAGCATCTCAAAATCAATTGGAACATCTGGAAAATGAAATGGAGGAAATACACCACCAATAGGGGCAATATCCCCAACTGTCCTAGTATCAAGCCCTAAAAATAATACAGCCACTGTTCCAATGACAATTGCAACTAGAGTTGATGGTACTGCGCGAGTTAACCTTGGTAAAAAATGAATAATAGCCATGGTGATTGCAACAATGACCAGCATTAACATTAAAGGGGTTCCAGTAATCCACTCGCTGCCAACTTTAAATTGTTTTACCTGCGCTAGAAAAATGACAATTGCTAGGCCATTTACAAAGCCTAGAAAAACTGGGTGAGGAACAAGTCTTATAAATTTACCCATCTTAAATAGACCAAATACAATTTGAATAAGCCCGGTTAAAACGACAGCTGCAAATAGGTACTCCACTCCATGAATGGCAACTAAGGTCCCAATGACAACCGCTATAGCTCCGGTAGCTCCAGAGATCATTCCAGGCCTTCCACCTATGATTGATGTAATGAGTCCAATAGTAAAGGCGGCATAGAGCCCAACTAGTGGGTTTAATCCTGCCAAAAGGGCAAATGCAACAGCTTCAGGGACCAATGCTAATGCTACTGTCAGTCCTGACAAGATATCGTTTTTTGCGTTACTGGGAACGCGCTTATGAATGAGCTTAAACATTATTTCCTTTTAGGTTGGCTTGTAACTAAGGCTTTTCAGCAGGTATTGACGGGGTAGTTGATGATACATCAGCATTTTGAGCGCGATGTCTAAGTGCATGATCCATTAATGTAATTGCTAGCATTGCCTCCGCAATTGGGGTTGCCCTAATGCCGACACAAGGGTCATGTCTGCCAGTGGTACTAATTTCTGTTGCTTTACCCTTTTTGTCAATGCTATCTGCAGTAAGTCTTATGCTTGAAGTTGGCTTTAGCGCAATAGAAACTAAGAGGTCTTGACCAGAGCTGATACCACCAAGGATCCCCCCAGAGTTATTTGACGTAAATCCTTCAGGAGTTATTGGATCTCTATGAAGCGAGCCTTTTTGGTTAACAACACCAAATCCAGCACCGATTTCAATGCCTTTTACAGCGTTGATGCTCATCATTGCGTGAGCAATATCAGCATCAAGCCTATCAAAAATCGGCTCACCAAGTCCTGTAATCATTTTGCTAGCAACGATGTTGATTCTTGCGCCAATTGAATCACCTGACTTTCTAAGGTTATCCATATAGTCTTCTAGTTCATTTACTTTACTGGCATCAGGACAAAAGAAAGGATTGTTGTGAATCTCCTTCCAGTCAAAACTTTCAAAAGAAATTGGTCCCAGTTGGGCTAAGTACCCTCGAATTTCAATGCCATATTTTTCTTTTAGGTATTTTTTAGCAATGCCACCAGCTGCAACTCTTATTGCAGTTTCTCTAGCAGAAGATCGACCACCGCCACGATAATCTCTAATTCCATATTTCTGTTGATACGTAAAATCTGCATGACCAGGCCTAAAAGAGTTTGCAATTTTTGTGTAGTCTCTTGGTCTTTGATCGGTATTTTCAATCAAAAGGGCAATAGGAGTTCCAGTAGTTACACCTTCAAAAGTTCCAGATACTATTTTGATTGTATCCGACTCTCTTCTTTGAGTGGTGTGTCTTGAGCTTCCTGGCTTTCTAAGATCTAAATCACCCTGAAGATCCGCTTCTTTAAGTTTCATCCCTGGAGGGCAGCCATCTACAATACCCACAAGAGCATCGCCATGACTCTCGCCAGCGGTTGTTAGTGTGAATAGTTTTCCAAATGAATTGCCAGACATTGCCTATTGATGTACGTTGCTTAGATGGCGGATATTATACCAGTGACAGTATATATTTCGAATAAGATTAATTCAGTGGCTAGTTAATTAGCTACTTTTAGAAGATATTGTTAACTATTAAATAGAGTTATCTAAGAAAGTCATCAAAGTAGAAGTAGTTAACTCCAGACTTGTTATCAGCTTTTAAAACCATAGTTTTAGCAAGGGATTCGGCTTTAACGCTTCTGTATTTACTTGCAGTTCCAATTAAAAAAAGATCCATTATTTTTGCAAGATTTATTGCGATTTTTTCAGCTAGTCTTTTTTCAGAGCGCTCTCCAACTAAAAAACTAGGCCTAAATATATTAACTGTTGAAAAGCCAAGACGTTGAATGGATTCTTCAAGTTCACCCTTTGTCCTTAGATAGAAATTTTTTGAAGAACTGTTTGCACCTATCGAAGAAATAAGACTCAATGTTTCAGCGCCCGATTCTTTGGCTTTTCTAGCAATACTAAGGCAGTAATCTATATCGACTTTTCTAAAATTCTCTTTACTTCCAGCAGTTTTAATTGTTGTTCCAAGACAAATAAATACATTATTACAAGAGGGCAGAGAGCCATTTTTTTCAAAAGCATCAAAATCAATAATCATCTCTGTAATGTTGGGCGGAAGGTTGGGAATTGATCTTCGAGTTAGAGCAATAGCGCGCTGTTTTTTATTAGACAGAACTTTAATGACATTTCCGCCTACAAGGCCTGTAGAACCAACAATAATTGAAGTAGGCACTGTCAGAAGTTTTTAAACACTAGTTTGAATTTATTAAGGTAAAGCTATTTCAATGCTGTCCATGTCTTTATCAACATCAATTTTCATTTTGTCGAACTTAGGGGCGCCCATTCCACTAAATTGATAAAAGCCTGCTGGCTCCTTAGGGATAAAGAAAAAGAAGTCCAATTTACCATTACCGTTTTCATCTTCAAATGAAGCTAAAGCGTATGGACCCGAAGGAACTTCCATGCTCCAAGAAACATCACAAGTACCGCTTTTACTTGGCTCATAAATTTTTTCTTGACTATGATTCATTCCCTTCCACCCCGACTCTTCATAAATAAGAACATGGACTGCATTTTTAGTTGAACATCCAGTAACAGTTCCGCTAACAGTGTGCATATGACTATCTGCCATAGCCTGCAATGCAAAAAAGGTTAAAAATACAGTAAATAATTTAAAATTTATGTTCATGATTAAGTGTAAGTAGATTAAAAATAGCTTATCAGTGTAGACAATAGTGTTGAGATTTTAGTGAATTTTTCATGAGTTTTATATGAAAATTTATATTTAATTAAGATTAAATAGTTTGATTAATAACCATCTTCTTCAAAAAAATCAATCACAGAGTCGAGACCACCATAGTTGATAATTACATCACAATTCTTTTGCAATAAAGGTTTGGCATGGTAGGCAACAGAGACGCCGGCAATTTTCATCATTTCTAAATCATTAGCGCCATCACCAATAGCAATGACTTGCTCTCTTTTTAGTTGGTAAAGCGCACATAGCTCATCAATATAATTTGCTTTTTCATTGGCATCAATAACTTTTCCTACGACTGCTCCAGTGAGGGAGTTATTAATTACCTCTACATTGTTGGCTCTATACGTATCAACTCCCAAGCTGTTATGAAGGCGTTCAGCAAAATAACTCAGGCCACCCGAGATAATGGCTGACTTTATACCAGTTGATTTAAAGAAGTTAATTAGCTCTTTGGCACCAGGGCTTAATTTTAAGGAGTTGTTGTAAACAGATTCAAATGCTGAAGTGTTAACTCCTTTAAGTATTGACACTCTTTTTTTAAAGGACTCAGTAAAGTCCAACCTACCCTGCATTGCTTGTTCAGTAATTAAAGCAACTTCACTGGACATTCCTGACGCTTTAGCAATTTCATCAATCGTCTCAATAGTTATTAAGGTTGAGTCCATATCGCTAACAACTAACTTAATATCTGCAAAATTAAACCTCTTTTGGTATAAATTTATATCAACTGTGTTTTCAAGTCTTAATTTTTCAATAGTAAAATTAAAGTTAGTGTGGATTCTAAAGTGATTTTTTCGCTTTTCCAAGTCGCCTTTAAGACTCCTTGTAAGCTTTTCAGCAATAATTAAATCTTGGGAATGGATTATGAGTGTTTCCATTAATAAATGAGTGATTTGTTAAGGTTGTCAGCATTAATATTTTACAGGATCTGATATTTTTTTAATTTCATATTTAGTCACTTTATCTAAAATTCATAATTTAAAAAATGTAACAAATTGACATAAAAGGTAAATTTAAGTTTATTTTGGCTTAGGTATAATCAATCACAATTTATAACCAACGAAGGTTATTTTTCCTAAAACATTGACGTTCGGATGGGCTTATCAAGATTGAGCATAGCTGAGCGTTTTTTAACTTTAAAAAAAGGTTTAAAGCTATCTATCTATTATGACACAAACATATAATTTTAGTGCTGGGCCAGCAATGCTTCCTACTTTAGTACTTAAAAAAATTCAGCAAGAGCTTATTGAGTATGGAAACTCTAAAGCTTCAGTAATGGAAATTTCACATCGAGGAGTTGACTTCATGGAGGCTGCTCAAAAATCTGAAAAGGATTTGAGAGATCTTTTAAATATTCCGAGTAATTACAAGGTTTTGTTTCTTCAGGGTGGCGCCTCTGCTCAGTTTTCAATGGTTCCAATTAACCTATTAAGAGGAAAGTCTAAAGCTTGCTATGCAAATACGGGACACTGGTCAGTAAAAGCAATTGCTGAAGCAGAGCGCTATTGTAAAGTTAATGTTTGTACAGATAGCTCAGAGAATAATTTTACTGATATTGAAGATTTTCAAAATTGGAATGTTAATTCTGATTCTGCATATCTTCATTACACCCCAAATGAAACAATTGCTGGGCTAGAGTTTGATTATATTCCTGAAGTTGATATGCCATTAGTTGCTGATATGTCCTCAACGATTCTTTCTCGAGAGATTGATGTTTCTAAATATGGTGTTATTTATGCAGGAGCTCAAAAAAATATTGGACCTGCTGGCTTAACAATTATTATTGTAAGAGAAGACTTAATTGGTAACGTAGTTAAAGGACAGCCAAAACTCTTTGACTATTCAACTCAAGCTAACAATGAGTCTATGTTTAACACTCCTGCAACCTTTCCATGGTATGTTGCTGGACGCGTTTTTGAATGGCTTAAAGAGCAGGGAGGCTTGAGTGTGATTCAAAAAATAAATCATACGAAAGCAAAAACACTTTATAAGGTGATTGATAACTCTGATTTTTATTCAAACCCAGTTTCAATTAAATATCGCTCTTGGATGAATGTTCCATTTTTATTAGCAGACGATAGTCTTAATGGCTTATTTTTAGAGCGCTCAAAAGAAGCAGGGTTACTTGCACTGAAGGGTCATCGAAGTGTTGGAGGAATGAGGGCAAGCATTTATAACGCAATGCCTCAAGAGGGTGTTGATGCCTTAGTTAATTTTATGAGTGATTTTGAAAAGGATTTTGGGTGATGCTTAAAGTACAAGTTTTAAATAACATTTCCTCTCTAGGTTTAGATAAATTTTCTAGTGATATTTATGATGTTTCAGTAAAAGATAATAACCCAGACGCCATTCTCGTTCGAAGCGCCAAAATGCATGAATTGGAATTTGGGAAAAACCTTAAAGCTGTTGGCCGTGCCGGAGCTGGGGTGAATAATATTCCACTTGAAAAAATGAGTGACAAAGGAGTTGTGGTATTTAATACACCAGGTGCAAATGCTAATGCCGTTAAAGAGCTTGTTATTTCTTCAATGCTTCTTGCTAGTCGTAATATTTGTCAGGCATGGAACTATGTAAATAATTTACCCCTTGAGGATCTTAAGGCAACCGTAGAGGATGGAAAAAAACAATATTCAGGCTCGGAATTGCCAGGAAAGACATTAGGAATTGTTGGTCTTGGTGCTATAGGTGTTGAAATTGCAAATGCAGCTAGCATGCTTGGTATGGACGTTATTGGATTTGACCCATCAATTACTAAGAAGAATGCTTGGAAAATTTCTTCTGAAGTAGAAGATGCTGCTACTCTAGAAGAATTATTTTCCAAGAGTGATTTTGTTTCTTTTCACGTTCCCTTAATTGATGAAACTAAAAACTTATTAAATGAAAAACGTATTGCCTTGTTACCTGAAGGCTCAGTAATAATTAACATGTCAAGAGATGGGATTGTTGATGAAGACGCATTAGTGAAAGCGCTTGATTCTGGCAAAGTCAAGTATTACGTCACTGACTTTCCAATTAATGATAAAAAAAATCATGATAGAGTCATTGCACTTCCCCATCTTGGCGCTTCTACATCGGAGGCTGAAGATAATTGCGCAGTGATGATTGCTAAACAAATTAAAGATTATCTTGAAAATGGAAATATTGTTAATTCTGTTAACTTTCCTGACGCTAGGATGCCGAGAGCAGGTGAAGAGCGATTAGCTATTACCCATAGAAATATTCCGAATATGGTTCGTCAAATAACCAAAGCTATAGCTGAGGAAGAGGCTAATATTCTTGATATGATTAACAAGTCTAGAGGAGATTTTGCCTACACACTTATTGATCTTGAAAATGAAATTTCAAATACTGCTATTGAAAATATACAACGAGTTGAGGGGGTTTTGACAGTAAG
>JACNFO010000038.1 GCA_014384565.1 Candidatus Pseudothioglobus aerophilus | reverse complement strand
AGGAATAACTCTATGGAAGATGGTTCCATCAAAAAAACCGTCTTCTACATAATCAGTGAAATTCTTAGCTGAAATTGGCGCTTTATCCGCGTCAACATTGATATGAATTTCACCCATGTTCGTCTCTAAAATAATCATGTTTTGTCTCTGTTGATTTAAAACAGAGAATTATAACTTATTTCATTAACAGTGCTTTCATTAAGAGCAACGTTCAAGTATAATTCATCCCTTTTTAGCAATCAGATTAGGATTTGTTATGTACGCAGTCATTAAAACAGGTGGAAAACAATACAGAGTTACAGAAGGTGAGACTCTAAAAATTGAGAAGCTTGAAATAGAGCCTGGAAAGAAAGTAACCTTTGATGAGGTCTTAATGGTCGCTGATGGCGATAAAGTACAAGTTGGCTCACCACATGTTGCTAAAGCAAGCGTTGAAGCGAAAGTAATCTCTCAAGGCAAAGGCAAAAAGGTACACATTTTAAAATTCAGACGTCGTAAGCACTCTATGAAGCAGCAAGGGCATCGACAGCTGTTTACTGAAATTCAAATTGATAAAATTAAGGCATAAGGAGTAATCTATGGCACATAAAAAAGCAGGCGGTAGTACTAATAACGGCAGAGATTCCGAGTCCAAAAGACTTGGTGTAAAGCGTTTTGGCGGCCAAGTAGTACTTGCTGGAAATATTCTAGTCCGTCAAAGAGGAACTAAATTTCATCCGGGCACTAACGTTAAGAAAGGTAGAGACGATACTTTGTTTGCAGTTGCTGACGGAAAAGTTCAGTTTGAAAAGAAGGGTAAATTTAATCGTCAATACGTTTCAATCCAGACAGCTTAGTATTTACTGTTACTTATTTTAAAAAGCGCCTTCTGGCGCTTTTTTATTATTAATCTCATTTATAATTAGTCTTATTATGAAATATTCAATCGTTTTTCCAGGCCAAGGCTCTCAATCTCTAGGCATGCTATCTGATCTTCGAAGTAATTTCTCAGTTGTCAATGAGATCTTTCAAGAGGCAAGTGATGCAATCAATGTAGATCTATGGAAGATTGTTAATGAAGATCAAGAACTATTAAACCTTACTGAGAACACTCAGCCAGTAATGCTGGCAGCCGGCTATGCAACATATAGAGTTTTAGCAGGCGAAGTTAATTTAACGCCTATCTCGATTGCTGGGCACAGCCTAGGTGAATATACGGCGCTTGTGGCTTCTGGATCTTTAGGTTTTTTTGATGCGGTTCAATTAGTGAGAAAAAGGGCTGAACTCATGCAGGAAGCTGTCCCTAATGGATCTGGTTCTATGGCCGCTATACTCGGACTTGATGATACAAGAGTGATTGAGATATGCCTTAAAGCGAGCGATAAAGGGGTTGTTGAAGCTGTGAATTTCAATTCACCAGGACAAGTAGTTATTGCTGGAGAAAAAGACGCAGTAGCCCATGCATGTGAGTTAATGAAAGAGGCTGGTGCAAAACGGGCATTGGTTCTCCCGGTAAGCGTTCCATCTCACTGCTCACTCATGAAAGACGCCGCAATGGAATATAAGTACTCAGTTGATAATATTAATTTTCAAATGGGGAGTGAGAAAGTTCTTCATAATGTTGATGCTGATTATTCAAATAATATTGATGAGATAAAATCAAAATTAGTTGAACAGCTTTATAAGCCAGTTCTTTGGACATCAACAGTTCAAAAAATGAAAGAATCAGGCGTAGAAAAGCTAATTGAAGCTGGCCCTGGGAAAGTATTGGCTGGGCTGACAAGGCGCATTGATAAGTCTTTGACTGGTTCAGCTATAATAGACACAACTTCATTAAGATCTACAATTGAGGAGATATCAAATGCTTAACGAAAAATTAGTCTTAGTTACTGGTGCAAGTAGGGGCATTGGAAGGGCAATTGCATTAACATTAGGCAATGCTGGGGCAACCGTTATAGGAACGGCAACGAGTGAAGAGGGCGCCAATAAGATATCTAAAATATTTACTGAAAACAATATCCTTGGTAAAGGCATGATGCTTAATGTAACCGATAATGAGCAAATTTCTGAGCTTTTAAAGAGTATCACCGCAGACTACGGATCTGTAGATATTTTGGTTAATAATGCTGGCATCACTCGTGATAATATCCTTGTCAGAATGAAGGAGGATGAGTGGGATGATATTATTAATACCAACCTTTCTTCTGTCTATAAGATGTCAAAGGCTGTGCTGCGAGGTATGATTAAAAAAAGGTCTGGGCGAATTATCTCTATTACTTCAGTTGTCGGCGCTATGGGGAACGCAGGCCAGTCAAACTATGCTGCTGCAAAGGCTGGGATTATGGGCTTTACTAAATCGTTGGCGAGAGAAGTTGGCGTTAGAGGCATTACCGTTAATGCAATAGCCCCTGGCTTTATTCAAACAGATATGACCGACAAGCTTCCCGAAGACCAAAAAGTAGCGCTAGCCTCTCAGATCCCTATGGCCAGATTGGGAACAGTTGACGAAATAGCTCAGTCTGTATTGTTTCTTGCTAGTGAGAGCGGCTCGTATATCACAGCCCAAACATTGCATGTAAACGGCGGCATGTATACAGTTTAATAAGTTCAAAGATAGTTTTTCTAATTCTGCTCTTTTAGGAATGCTTG
>JACNFO010000047.1 GCA_014384565.1 Candidatus Pseudothioglobus aerophilus | reverse complement strand
GTATGCTTCATATCTGAATGATTCATTGTTTTGTGCTTTTGTGACAATGCAACTGATGCCATGGTTATTCCTGCAATGGCAATTGCCGAATATATAATTTTTTTATTTAACTTCATTGAATGGCTCCATTAGTATTATTTAATAAATCGCTTTTCATTTATAAGTGGGTTAATTATAGAAGCTGATGATTAGCAACCACATGATTCAAATCATATGTTTCTAAAATAATTCGCGTAGAATACTATGTCATGATTTATAGTGAATTACATAATATTTTAAGTTCAAAGACCATCCATCTTAAAAGTGGTCAGTATCTTTTTACTCAAGGTGACTCTGTTAAAAATATCTATTGTGTAAACAAAGGGCGAATTAAACTGGTACGTGACACCTTTGAAGGCACACCGATTTTAATTCACGTAGCTTACGCAGAAGAAAGCATTGCCGAAGCTTCGTTGTTTTCAAAAAAATACCATTGTTCTGCAATGGCAGGCACAAATACTGAGGTTATCGTTTATTCTAAGGATGAATTGTTAAAGATTTTGCAAGAAAATCCCGAATCAATGATGAATTTATTGAAACAGCTTACTACTCAGGTGCGCGATTTAAGAATGCTAAATGAAACCAAGAGTATTTACAGTGCTAAAGAAAAGGTTTTAACCTATTTATCCACTGAATTTCATAGAGATAAGGATTCAGACTTACCACTTAAAGATATTGCTCAGAAAATTGGCATGGCTCACGAAACTTTTTACCGTACTTTAAAAATACTTGAAAATAATGGAAAGATTAAACGTAATAAAAGTCACATTAAACTAACTAATTTATAATTACAGAGATAATGAATAAAAACCCGTCTATTTGGGCTTTTTTTTCTTTTCAGAAATGATAGGAAAAACTATACGCCCAACCAAAATAAATACAGAAAACCAGCGCCCATTGAACCAACCCCAGCAAAGCCCAAATAAAGCGCAAAAAGTCGAGGCTTAGCAAGTGAATATATAGCAATTGCTGCCGGAATACTCGTGACACTGCCAGCCAACATAAAGGCTAGTGCCGTACTTGGCGACATACCCATTTCTATTAATCCACCAACGAGCGGAATGGCTGCATAACCATTCAAATAAGCCGGCACACCCAAGAACACTGCCAAAGGAAGTGCGAAAGCATTACCCTCACCAAGCCAATTAACAATAAAATCATTGGGCACATACACAAGCATCAGACTTTCGAGTAAAAATGCAAATGCTAGCCAACGCGTTAAGAATAATCCAATCGAAAAAACCTCTTTAGTAAAGGTTTTCCGCCTATCGGAACTAAGCCAAAATTTGTACAATATCTCAGCTTTATCTTCTTTCGAACAAGAAGTTGAGCAACTAGGTTTAGCAATGTCTTTTAAGGCATCATTTAGATAACCAGTTTTGCTGATCAACAATGCACCATAACCTGCCAACAATCCCATTCCAATGGCTGATAATGTCTTGACTAGAGCAAATTCAATTCCCAATTCTGCTGCTGTCAAGATAAACATTTCTGGGTCCATTATCGGTGAGGCTATACAAAATGCTAACACCGGCGCAATGGGTACTCCTGCCGCTAGTAGCCCCGCAACTAAAGGGATTACACCACAAGAGCAAAAAGGTGAAAGTGCACCAAATATAGAAGCAACGGCAATAGCTCTAACGGGACTCCCCTGGAAAGCATTGGCAACCATTTGATCAGCACCAGTGGCTTTTAAATAAGCAGCTACTGTTACCGATAGCAATATGAACGGTGAAATACGTATCAGGGCATCAAGAGCGTCAATCGAACTATTGACAGCCTGTGAAGGAGAGATAATAGCAAGGATAGTAATAATTGCAACGGAGAGTCCAATCGGAATTCCTAGAAAAGAAGTTATCTTCTTTATAAAAAGAACCCATTGATTGTTGTTTTTACTGACGATACCAGGATCTGAACAGCATTTATTTTGCCCCTGTGTTTCGTTTTGATTCATACGATCTCCCTTAATTTCTACGTTTCTACGTTTCTAGTGTTATAGTTTATATATAGTAAAAAAATGCTCTAAAATGTCAACTAATTCCACTACAACACTCAGATTGAAGTTTACTTAGTACTTCTGTAAGTTGCTCTAATTTGGCAGTACAAATTATACTTCGACTTTGCTTAACCTGGTTGACCAAGCTAGCATCTACCAATCCTCTTAAATGAAAATTCAGTGTTGAAGGTGGTATATCCAAACGCTTACCAATTTCTCCCACAATTAATCCTTCATCGCCATAGCTAATCAACAATCTATAAATATCAAACCTTGTTTTATTGCCCAATTCTGAGAGGATTTGAATCATTTTTTCATCATTCATAATAACATCATACCACCAAAATATAACTATATAACTATATTTCTAGTTTTATTGAAATAAAAATATAAATAACTTAGATGATTATTAGTTACTTATAGTTGTATATACATTTATCATGATTTATTAGAATCCACTATAAACCTATAAAGAATATACGTCCAAATTCACTCTGATATGTGGGGGGGTTATATTAATAGCTGAGGTGAACCTGAGAACAGTTAAGTGTTTGTGCCTGTTCCAGCTACCAACTCAATCCTAGTCGGCTTTAGGTTTTCAACTGGACTAACCCATAACTCTTGTAACTTGAGACGAGGGTAGGTGTACTTAGCTATCTCTTTATAACAGTTAATCCTTTGGTCAATGCTTGCCTCATCAGACTCAGCTATCTCAATTAGCTTTTGGATTGGATTGATGTCCAACTTAAGGAGTAAGTCATCAGCCCTGATAAGGGTAACTTTATTAGGCGTACCCTTCTTTCTTCCGCCTATTTTTGAGTGTCCTTCTTCAAACATAGTGAAACAATAGTAATAATTTAGTTAACCACTATTATACTAAAAATTTGTCCTATATTGTACCATGCTTGTACCAGAGTAGATTTTACAGAATTAAAAAAGGGCTTCCTTGACTGGAAACCCTTATGGTATATGGTGGGGCGTGAGCGACTTGAACGCTCGACCAGCGGATTAAAAGTCCGATGCTCTACCAACTGAGCTAACGCCCCATATAAAAACGAGAAATTATACTGAACTAACGTTCATTAATCAATCGCAAATTAGTCTTTATTAACTGCCTCTTTGAGAAGCTTTCCTGGCTTAAAAAAAGGAACAAATTTTTCATCAACAACAGTCTTTTGGCCAGTCTTTGGGTTAATCCCAATTCTGCCTTTACGATGTCGTTTTTGAAAGCCGCCAAAACCTCTTATTTCAACACCCTTACCAGAAATTACTGCTAAGCTAATTTCTTCAAGAATAATTTCAACTGAATGTTTAGCTTCTGAGCGGGTAATACTAATTTCTTTTGATAATGCTTCAATAAGGTCTATTTTTTTCATAAAATTAGCTGCTACACCAAAGCATAGCAGCTTTAATTAATTATTTATCTTTTGCTTCTTTTAGAAGGTCTCCAAGTGTTGAACCAGAGGTTTGAGTCGATTGACTGTTGTAGTCATCCATGACAGCTTTCTCTTGAACTGAATCCTTAGCCTTCATACTTAAATTTACTTTTCGTGTTCTTTTATCAATAAGAGTAATAGCGACTTCAACTTCTGCACCCTGCTTCAACACAGTTGTTGCATCATCAACTCTATCCTGTGATATTTCTGAGGCTTTAAGATAGCCAGTAATTCCAGCAGCTAACTCGACAACAGCTCCCCTTGCATCAACTTCTTGGATGACACCCTTAACAATCGCACCTTTAGGATTTGCAGTAGCAAATTGGGTGAAATTATCCGAAGTTAACTGTTTAATTCCTAATGAAATTCGCTCTTTTTCAGCGTCTATATTTAGAATTACAACATCAAGCTCCTGGCCTTTCGAATAAGTTGAAACAACTTGATCCGCAGACATTTTTTCCCAAGAGATATCGGCAAGATGGATAAGCCCATCAATTCCGCCCGAAAGGCCTACAAATAGCCCAAAATCAGTAATAGATTTAACAGTAACATTAATCATATCACCCTTATTGTGCGTTCCTTCAAATGCTTCCCAAGGATTTTCTTTTGCTTGTTTCATGCTTAGAGAAATTCTATGTTTAGACTCTTGTACATCAAGCACAACAACGTCAACTTCTTGACCAAGTTTAACAAACTTAGAAGGTCTTGCGTTAGCGTTTGTCCAGTCCATTTCACTCACATGAACAAGTCCCTCAACACCCTCTTCAATCCTTACGAATGCACCATAATCAGTTAGGTTAGAAACAACACCTGAAACTTTTTTACCCATTGGAAGGCGCTCTGAAATATTGTCCCAAGGGCTTGGTGTTAACTGCTTAAGTCCCAAAGAAACTCTCATCTTCTCTTTGTCATAGTTGAGGATTTTTACTGTTATCTTGTCACCTATTGATAGCTTCTCAGATGGGTGGTTAACTCTCTGCCAAGATATATCTGTAATGTGAAGCAACCCATCTACGCCGCCAAGATCAACAAATGCGCCATAATCAGCAAGGTTTTTAACGATACCTTCAACTTCTTTACCGGTATCAAGATTTTCTATTAAAGCTTCTCTATCAGCTGAGTTAACTTCCTGCATAACAGCCTTTCTAGAAATAACAATATTATTTCTAACTTCGTCCATCTTGATAACAAGAGCCTCAATTTCTTGACCTAACAAGAAATCAAAATCTTTAACGGGCCTTACGTCAACTAGGGAGCCAGGTAAGAACGCTTTAATGACTCCAATATCAACTGTCATGCCGCCCTTAACTGAGCCTGTAACAATACCTTTAACCATTTCTTTAGTGTTCATCGCGTTTTCAAGCTCTTGCCACATCTTAATGCGTTTCGCTTTTTCACGTGATAAAAGAGTGTGACCTAAGCCATCATCAATGGAGTCAAGTGCGACTTCGACTACATCACCTTCAGTGATCTCAAGTTCGCCTTTGGCATTTTTAAATTCGTGTAGTGAAATAAAACCTTCAGACTTTAGCCCCACATTGATGATCGCTTTTTCGCGATTCATGCTGACTACAGTTCCCATTAAGAGGGCTCCAGGTTTTACGTTTTGTTGTATTTCGCTATTTTCAAATAGCTCTGAAAATGATTCTGACATATTTATCTCGATGTTGACCGGTAATTATTAAGCTGTGTCGGTTTAAGCTTAAATCATATCGGGTTAATTAAAAAATAAAGACTTGACCGCTCAAGTCTTAACTAACGCCATCACTTTTGCAACGACTTCATTAATTGACAGATTCGATGTATCTATAACTAATGCATCTTTTGAGGGCTTCAGAGGAGAATGTTTGCGACTTGCGTCCCTCTCATCTCTCTTCTTAACCTCTTCCAAAGTTTGCGAAAGGATACCAGCAATCCCTTTGGCATGCAACTGTTTTAGTCGTCTTTGTGCCCTTTCTTCGACATTTGCTGTCAAAAATACCTTAAAGGGCGCGTCCTCGAATACAACAGTGCCCATATCCCGACCATCGGCTACTAACCCTGGAGTTTGCTTGAACTTTTGTTGTCTTACTAATAGTGATTCTCTGAGAGGGCCAATCATTGCAAATTTTGAAGCGAGCTCAGCAGTTTGTTCAGTTCGAAGTTCAGCTGAAACTTCAATGTTATCGAGATAGATACTGAGTTTATTATTGGATGGGTCTGACTCAAATTTCAAATCAAGGTTGGATGCTAACTTTAGCAGTTCATCAGTATTATCAATTTGAATGTTTCGCTTTGAAGCTGCCAAAGCAAAAGCACGGTAGATTGCCCCAGAGTCCAACAAATTCCATTTCAGCTCATGAGCCATTATGTTTGCTACAGTGCCCTTCCCAACTCCGCTAGGTCCATCTATAGTTAAAACTGGGATCATAATACTAACTAGGGCCTCTTAAATTATTTCTCATACTCAGGCCTCATATGAGGAAATAACAAAACATCTCGTATTGACGCTGAATCTGTAAAAAGCATAACTAGGCGATCAATGCCAATACCTTCTCCTGCAGTTGGTGGCATTCCGTACTCAAGAGCTCTAATATAGTCAGCGTCATAATGCATCGCTTCATCGTCCCCAGCATCTTTTTCACTAACCTGATCTTTGAACCTTTGAGCTTGATCTTCAGGGTCATTGAGTTCCGAAAATCCATTTGCTATCTCACGGCCACCAATAAAGAGCTCAAACCGATCAGTAATAAATGAATCTTGATCATTCCGCCGGGCAAGTGGCGATACTTCAGTAGGATACTCAGTAATAAAAGTTGGCTGAATTAATTTTTCTTCGACAACTGCCTCAAAGATTTCAATTTGAATCTTCCCTAAACCCCAGTTCTCTTTAAGATGAATCCCCAAATTGTTAGCAGTATTCCTTGCATTTGCTTCAGAAAGGTCAGAGACTGAAATATTAGGGTTGTATTTTAAAATTGAATCAAAAACACTCAAGCGCTCAAACGGTTTTGAAAAATCAAACTCATCGCCCTGGTAAGTTATTTTTGCTGATTTGCAAACATCAATTGCAATTCCTTTAAATAAGCTTTCAGTTAGGTCCATATAGTCATGATAATTTGCATAAGCCTCATAAAACTCAATCATTGTAAATTCAGGATTATGTCTTGGCGAGAGCCCCTCATTCCTAAAATTACGATTAATCTCAAAAACTTTATCAAACCCTCCAACTACTAACCTCTTAAGATAAAGCTCTGGAGCAATTCTTAAATACAAATCCATATCTAAGGCGTTATGATGAGTAACAAATGGCTTTGCTGCTGCGCCTCCAGGAATGACTTGCATCATAGGAGTTTCTACCTCAAGATAGCTGTGGCTAATGAAGAATTGCCTAATGTAAGAAATTATTTCAGATCTTCTCTGAAAAACTTTTCTCGAGCCTTCATTCATAATTAAGTCAACATACCTTTGGCGATAAATTGTCTCTTGGTCTGTGAGTCCATGAAATTTTTCTGGCAAAGGTCTTAGTGATTTGGTTAATAATTTAATATCACTTACTCGAATAGATAGCTCACCCGTTTGAGTCTTGAAAAGAACCCCAGATGCTCCAATTATGTCGCCAATATCCCACTTCTTGAATTGCTCATTATAGAAGCCCTCATCCAGCTCATCTCTGGTCACAAAAAGTTGAATTTGACCTGAAGTATCTTGAAGCTGAACGAAGCTTGCTTTGCCCATTACTCTCTTGAGCATTAATCGCCCAGCAACAGTTACAAACTCTCCCGCCTCTTGAAGATCTTCATTTGAAGAGCTACCAAACTTCTCATGAAGCGAGCTGGCTAAGTTTTGAGGTTTAAAATCATTAATAAACGGGTTGCCTGACTCTCTGAGCAATGTTAATTTAGATTTTCTTTCTGCAATTAATTTATTTTCGTCTAGATCGCTCACTTTAATCCTATTGTTTGTTTGATTGTTCAATCTCTAACTTTGCAAGCTCTTTAGCTCTTTTAAAATCTTTTTCAGCTAGTTCAATTTTTCCTAATCGCCTATATACTGAGCCACGATTATAATATGCTTGATAAAAAGTATTGTCTAAATCAATCGCCTTATTTAAATCTTTCAAAGCCAACTTGTCCTTTGCTATTTTAGAGTAAGCATTGCCTCGATTATAATAAGCTGCAATATATTCTGAATCTAGAGAAATTGCCTTTGAATAAGTTTTAATTGAGTCATGACTTTTATTTAACCGATCAAAACAGTTGCCCAAGTTATTTATAGCGCCAACATCTTCTGGCTTAATCTTTAATGCAGCCTCAAAAAAATTAATTGCCTCATGGAAATTGTCTTTTTCTTGCTCCATATAAGCCAAACAGAAAAAAGCTTCAGAGCTGTTCGGGTTTGAACTTATTGCTTTAGTCATGCTTTCATAGGCAATATCATTATTACCCTGAAGTAAGTGTAAATTACCAAGATTTAAATGGGCATTAGAGGACAACTCTTGCGAAACCAAACTATGATTTATTAGTTCATTCCATACTTGTATCGCCATAGAAATCTCACCATTTTTTTGATGCGCATAAGCCTTCACAATTAAATCACTAACACCAGTATTATTGTTCATAGAAGCACTTTAATTAATCACTTTAATAATTTTTTAGCTCTTTCAATATCGCTATCTGAGCTTGGAAGGTGTGTGTCTTTATTTCTTGCTATTCTAAATAAATAATTCAAACATAAAACTAGTAAGAGCAGAGGGGCAAACCATAATAGATAGGTCTTGCTATTAATTGGCGGCTTAAAGTTAACAAAATCCCCATAGCGCTCGACCATAAATAAATAAATATCTTTGTCAGATTTATTATCCAATATCATTGCGCGAACTTGTTCACGAAGGTCACTAGCTAGACTAGAATTTGAACCACCAATACTCTGACCTTGGCATACAGGGCATCGAATATTTTCAATTAAAACCGTGTATCGGCTTTCCTGACCAAGTGTTTCAAAGTCTTTCGCTTCAATACTTTCAGCAAAAGCTCCTTGAATAAGTAAAAGTGCAAGCACAAATTGAATAAAATAACGCATTCAGATAGCTGTTATTTAAAATTTTAATTTTAACGTATGCCACTTATAACCTTAGACAATATTTCCCTTAGATTTTCTGAAAAAGTCATCTTAGATGAAATTAATGCGACCATCCTCAAAGGCGATAAGATAGGTTTAATTGGTCGCAATGGTGAGGGAAAATCAAGCTTTTTGAAGGTTTTAGCAGGACTGATTCATGCTGATGATGGTAATTTGAAGGTTAAAAATAACACGAGGATAAGTTACTTAGAGCAACAACCTCCAGAAGATAATGATTATTCACTATTTAATATTGTCGCCCGAGGGCTCGGAGAAACTGGAAAGCTTCTTGCTAACTATCACGATTCATTACAAATCGGCGATATTGAAAAAAGTGCTCAATTGCAGAATGAGATAGAAAGTAAAGATTTGTGGCACTATTTACACCAAATTGAAACAATTTTGAATCGCTTTAAATTAGAACCGACAGCAAAACTTTCAACTCTTTCTGGCGGCTGGAAAAGAAGAGTAATGCTTGCTAAGGCGATCGTTCAAGAGCCAGCACTTCTATTACTTGACGAGCCAACAAACCATATGGACATCACTGCAATTCTTGATTTAGAGAAAATGCTTAAGGACTTTCATGGGACACTAATTCTTATCAGTCATGATCGATCATTTGTAAACGGCATAGTTAATAAGATTTTTGACCTCGATCGGGGAAGACTTTCAATATTTGACTGTGGTTATTTAGACTACCTAAAAAGAAAAGAAAATCTTCTTAATAGTGAAGAGCTGGAAAATGCACGATTTAATAAAAAACTTGCTCAAGAAGAAACCTGGATTCGTCAAGGAATAAAGGCAAGAAGAACAAGAAATGAAGGGCGCGTTAGGGCCCTTGAGGATATGCGAAAACAGTTTATAAATAAGCGTAAACATCAAGGTCAAGTTAGAATTCATGCGTTAGAAGACGAGAAACGAGTCTCCAAGCTAGTTTTTGAAGTTAAGAATGTAAGTTATAAAATTGGTCAACTTGAGCTCGTAAAGCTATTCTCTCTTTTAGTTTTAAAAGGTGAAAAAATAGGAATTATTGGAGGCAACGGATCAGGAAAATCAACATTAATTAAACTACTTCTCGGCGAACTTACTCCAGATGAAGGAAATATCAGACGCTCAAAAACGATTCAGCTCGCTTACTTTGATCAAATGAGGGAGTCACTTAACCCGAACATGAAGGCTATGGATTTTGTATCCGGAGGCAAAGATTTCATAGATATTAATGGAAAAAGTAAACATGTAATTGGCTATATGCGGCAGTTTTTATTTACAGGAAAACAAGCAATGGCTCCGATTAAGATGTTTTCGGGTGGTGAAAAAAATCGTTTAATGCTTGCCAAAATACTATCTCAGCCAGCCAATCTCTTAGTTCTTGATGAACCGACCAACGATTTAGACGTCGAAACGCTTGAATTATTAGAAGAAATGTTAGTCGACTACGCTGGAACACTTTTACTGATCTCACATGACAGAACTTTTTTAAATAACATTGTAAGCTCAACAATCGTTATGGAGGGTGACGCTATTATTGATCAGTATGTTGGTGGTTATGATGACTATATCCTTCAAAAACATGAAAAAATAAACACTAAACCTAAAAAAGATTTAGAACTAAAATCTAAATCTAAAAATATTTCACAAAAGCTTTCATTCAACGAACAGCAACTATTAAAATCACTACCTGAAAAGATTGAAGATCTCGAAAATGAAATTTCAATGTCTCAAAAATTACTATCTGACCCTGACTTTTATCAAAACCCTGATGCACAAAACTTGACAATAAAATTAAGCTCAATGGAAAAAGAAGTGGGATTACTATATGACAAATGGAGTGAATTAGACAGTGGAAACTAACTCCATACCATTGATTGTAGATCTAGATCACACACTAATTGATACGGATCTTTTATTCTTATCTTCTTTAGGCGTGTTAGGTAAAAGTCCATGGCTTATTGCACATTATTTTTTTTGGTTATGGAAGGGAAAGGGATATTTAAAAGATCAATTGGTTAGAAGGTTTGAAATTAATATTCCTGAGCTGCCCTACAATGATAACGTTATAAGCTACATAATGAAACGAAAAAAAGAAGGCTCAAAAATAGTCCTTGCTACTGCTTCACATAAAAATTATGCTTTTGCAGTTGCTAAGCACCTTAAGATTTTTGATGATGTTATGGCTAGCAATAAAGACTTCAACTTATCGAGTCATAATAAAGCAGACACCCTGGTGGAGCGCTTTGGTGAGAGGAATTTTGACTACATGGGGGATCACATGAGAGACCTTCCTGTATGGGAGGTGTCCAGACTATCAATCATTGTTAATGCAACAAGTCGCATAATAGCGAACACAAAACATCTAAAAACTCTCATTATATCAAGTAAAGCTTAAAAACCCTCTACAAAATAAGACACCCCCGAAAGTACAAGATAGATCAAAAATGTTGCTGCTAAAACCCATGTTGCAACTTTTGAGAACCCAAGGTTTTTTCCCATTACTCGATTATAGAAAAGCCAAATAACATAACTTACTACCACCGCTGCAATTAAAAGTCTTAATATAAACATAGCCTGTTTTATTTTTTAAATGATTGGTTTATTTTAATCGCTAATTTAGAATTAATCCCTACTACTTTTTGTAACTCATCGATACTTGCATTTTGCACTTCTTGAAGACCTCCAAAATGATTTAAAAGAGCACTTCTTTTATTTATACCAACCCCTTTGATTAGCTCCAAAGAAGATGTAGTACGTTTCTTTGCTCTTTTTTTACGATGGTTTTTTATTGCAAATCTATGAGATTCATCTCTAATATGGTTGATTAAAAGGAGCGCTGGATCAAAGGGGGAGAGCGTTATTTTTTTGACCTTTTCATCTTCAACTGTAATAAGGGTCTCTAGCCCTGCTTTTCTTCCTTCACCTTTAGCAACTCCAACCAGCATTACTGAATCCAATCCAATTGAGTTCATAACCATAATTGCTTGGTTAAGCTGACCTAATCCGCCATCAATAAATATTATGTCAGGCATAGCTTTTTTTGAATTAAGGAGGCGTGAATATCTTCGATATACTGCCTGATTAATTGCAGCATAATCATCGCCAGGGGTTATATCTTTGATATTGAATTGCCTATAACTGCTAACCTTTGGGAGTCCCATTTCGAATACTACGCATGAAGCAGTTGTTGCCTCTCCCATTGTATGACTTATATCAAAGCACTCCATAACCTTTGGTATTGTTTTTAATGCCAGTGTTTTTTTAATTCCTTCAAGCTGTTTTTTCTTAGTGAATCGTAATAGCAAGTATTGTTTTAAATTTTCTTTTGCATTAAGCGTTGCCATCTCTAAATAATGTTTTTTGTTTACTCTAGGAGAGTGAATAATTTTTGTAGATAGACCTTCCTCCAATACAAGCTTATCTTCCAATTTGTGGCTCAAAACTATTTCTTTAGGGGTTTTTGTACCCAAATAATATAGCGGCAGGAATGCACTTAAAACTTCTTGACACGAATCATTTTTTACATTTTTTGGAAAAAAAGTTTCACTACCAACCTGCTTACCGCCCCTCACAAATACTAATTCGATGCAATGCGTATCAGCATCGTTTACAATACTTACAACGTCCATATCAGAGCTAAATTGAGACCCATGTCTCTCTTGAATTGTTCTTAAACCAATAAGCTGATCTCGATACTTAGCGGCAGTTTCAAAATCAAGATTAATAGAGGCATCTTTCATTTTCTGAGAAACCTGGCTTAACAACTTGCTCGCTTTGCCATTCAAAAAAAGTGACACCATATCAACATCTTGTTCGTACTTATTATCAGAAATTTTTCCAACACAAGGCGCACTGCATAAGCCAATTTGATACTCAAGACAAGGGCGAGAGCGAGCTCTATAAAAACTATTGGTACATTGTCTTACTTTGAAAATCTTTTTAAGGAGAGCTAAAGCATCTCGAGCAATATGCGAAGACGGATATGGCCCAAAATAATGATAATTTTTATTTTTTTTACCCCTGAACATTCCTAAGCGAGGATGAACATCATTACTTAAATAAATATAAGGGTAGCTTTTAGAGTCTTTTAAAAGTATATTAAACTTTGGTTTAAATTGCTTAATAAGCTCATTTTCAAGAAGAAGTGCCTGAGTTTCAGTTTTTGTAATAATGATAGAAAAATCATCAATATTTTTTTGAAGGAGCTGTGTTTTTGTATTATGGTTTGAACCAATAAAATAATTTGAAACGCGATTTTTTAGATTTTTTGCTTTACCAACATAAATTACATTTCCTGACTTATCAAGCATTTTGTAAATACCCGGCTCTTTAGTAAGGTTTTTAAGTTTTATTTTTATATTTTGGTTGTGCATATCGTTAATTTATTCAACAATTATAGTACAATAGCAAACATGCAATTTGTATCTAATATTTTAAAGGCTTTCCTGATCAATTTATGTTTTATCGGGATTATTTTTGCCTCAGAATCTTGCCCAGCAGTCTCACCAAAAATCGCTGGTGATCACCCAACAGCTCAAGTGGATGCAATTCTAAACGATATAGTTTGCTCTTTTATTGAGTTACAGGCTAGTAATAATGGAACTTTAGCATCAACGCTAAACCTAACCAAAAAGAAAATTCTTCCTTATATCGATCTTGAATATTTTACTGAGATGGCTTTAGGAGACTACTGGAATCAATTAGATTCTAGGCAAAAGAAAATATTTGAACGTGATATTAAAAACTCCTTAATTGATGAATATATTGTCATTTTAGCAAGCTTTAATGACTGGGAAGATATTCAAATATCTGTCAATGAAGATTTTAGTCAAATTGAAAATATGGCTAAAGTCAGGGTTGCAGTATCCCTTGAAGACGAGATTGGAAATACTACTGTAACCCTTAAATTAAGACGAAGCAATCGCTGGAAAATCTATGATTT
>JACNFO010000022.1 GCA_014384565.1 Candidatus Pseudothioglobus aerophilus | reverse complement strand
TAAAAGATTATCTTTAGATATCAAGCCAGTTTTTAAGAGAGTGGATAGTTGTGCTTCAGAGTTTGATACACAAACGGCTTATCTTTATTCCACCTATCAGTCTGAGTGTGAGGCAAAGCCAACAAATAATAGAAAGATTATGATTTTAGGCGGCGGTCCAAATAGAATTGGACAAGGCATAGAGTTCGATTATTGCTGTGTTCATGCCTCCCTAGCACTTCAAAAAGATGGATTTGAAACTATTATGGTTAACTGTAATCCTGAAACTGTATCTACGGATTATGATGTTTCGGATCGGTTATATTTCGAGCCACTAACACTTGAAGACGTTTTGGCAGTAATTGATGTTGAGAAGCCTGAAGGTATTATTGTTCATTATGGCGGACAAACGCCGCTCAAGCTTGCTGCAGCTCTGGAAAAAAGTGGCGCAAAAATTATAGGCACGAGCCCAGACTCGATTGATCTGGCTGAAGATAGAGAGCGCTTTCAAAAAATGATTCAAAAACTTAATCTTAAGCAGCCTGTAAATGGCACTGCTCGATCACAAGAAGAGGCGGTTAAGATTGCAGATTCTATTGGATTTCCTCTGGTTGTAAGGCCTTCATATGTCTTAGGTGGTCGCGCAATGGAGATTGTGTATAACAAGGAAAATTTAGAGCGTTACATGAAAACTGCAGTTCAAGTTTCTAACGACTCTCCAGTATTGCTAGATTCATTTTTAGATCATGCAATCGAAGTTGATATTGATGTAATAAGTGACGGCAAAGATATTGTTATTGGCGGAATTATGGAGCATATTGAGCAGGCGGGAATTCATTCTGGAGACTCTGCATGCTCATTACCGCCGCATTCACTTCCTGATGATGTTCTTGATGAGATGAGAAGGCAAGTTAAGCTAATGGCTAAGGAACTTAATGTAATTGGTTTAATGAATACTCAGCTTGCATATCAAGATGGTGAGATTTACGTAATTGAAGTAAACCCAAGAGCTTCTAGAACTGTTCCATTTGTTTCTAAAGCAACTGGCGCTCCAATTGCAAATATTGCGGCGCGGGTAATGGCTGGAATATCCTTGGAAGAGCAAAACTTTACATCAGAGATCATTCCCAAGCATTACTCAGTTAAAGAATCAGTTTTTCCATTTAATAAATTTCTAGGAGTCGATCCATTTTTAGGTCCAGAAATGAGATCAACTGGAGAAGTCATGGGAGTTGGTCCAGATTTCCCTTCAGCATTTGATAAAGCCTTTCTTGCAGCGGGGGATATAATTCCTACTAGTGGCAAAGTGTTAGTAAGTCTTCGAACTTTAGATAGGGACAGGCTTGTGGAGTTAGGCCAAAGACTCACTAGTCCTGGCTTTGAAATTGTTGCAACACGCACGAACCAAGAAATTCTCAAACAAGCTGGCCTTGAATGTACAATGGTTAATAAAGTTTCAGAGGGTTCGCCGCACATTGTTGATGCGATTAAGAATGATGAGATCAGTTTAATTATTAATTCAACTGATGACTCTCAAGGATTAGAAGATGCCTCAGTTATTCGTTGTCAAGCGTTGATTCATAAGATTCCATGTATGACAACAGTTGCAGCAGCTTTTGCTATGCTTGATGGTTTAATGTCTCCAAATAAACTTGAAGTTCGCTCTTTACAATCAATTCACAAATAAGTTTTATGGATACAATACCTATAACAGTTAGTGGAGCAAAAGCTCTTGAAGTTGAGTTATTAAGACTTAAAGATGAAGAGCGCCCAAGAATAGTAAGTGACATTGCTACGGCCAGAGAGCATGGTGATTTAAAAGAGAATGCTGAATATCACGCTGCTAAAGAAGAGCAAGGCTTCATTGAAGGAAGAATTCAAGATATAGGGTCTAAGTTGTCTCGATTACAAGTCATAGATGTTAGGCAGCTTAACCAGGATGGCCGTTGTGTATTTGGAACCACGGTTAAACTTTTGAATCTTTCTGACGATACTGAAACTACTTATCAAATTGTTGGAGAAGATGAAGCTGATATTGAGCTTGGTAAAATTTCTTGTCATTCACCAATAGCTAATGCGCTATTAGGAAATGAAGAGGGTGATGAGGTAATTGTTAAGGCGCCTAAAGGTGACATTCTTTATGAAATTCTTGAAGTTCTTTATATATAGTTTAATTCATCTTTTAGCTCTCTAGTTATTTCAGTTTTTTCCTCATATTTTTTTTTCAATTCTGTGTAGAATTGTTGTAATCTTTTTTCTAATTACTATTAATGGAGTTATAAAATGCCAGGCTTATTACCAAACATTGATCCTGATGGGCTCTTAGAATATTCAGTAGTCTATACGGATAGATCGCTTAATCACATGTCTAATTCATTTCAAAGCGTAATGAATGACGTTTCTATATCCCTTAAAAAGGTCTATAACGCTGAAGCAGTTGTTTTAGTGCCTGGCGGCGGAACTTATGCTATGGAGGCTGTAGCTCGACAATTTGCAACTGATAAAAGTTGCCTAGTTTTGAGAAATGGCTGGTTTAGTTATCGCTGGTCTCAGATTCTTGAAATGGGTGATATTCCTTCTGAGCAAGTAGTCTTAAAAGCTAGTAAGATTAGTGATGGATCCCAAGCTCCATTTGCGCCTGTTGACGTCAATGAAGTTGTAATCCAAATTAAAAATCAAAAGCCAGCTATGGTTTTTGCGCCTCATGTGGAGACGTCGGCCGGCATTATTCTTCCAGATGAATATATTCAGACTGTTGCAGAAGCGGTTCACTCAGTTGGTGGAATGTTTGTTTTGGACTGCATTGCTTCAGGTGCTATATGGGTTGATATGGAGAAACTTGGTGTTGATATTTTAGTGAGTGCCCCTCAAAAAGGTTGGAGTGCATCGCCATCATTTGGAATGGTAATGCTTTCATCAAATGCCTCTAAAAAGATACATGAGACACAAAGTACAAGCTACTCATGTGACCTTCTTAAGTGGCTTCAGATTATGCAGGCCTATGAAAATGGTGGGCATGCTTATCATGCGACAATGCCTACAGATGCAATTAAGCACTTTCGAGATACCATTAATGAAACTGCTGAATTTGGTTTTGATATTGCACGTCAAAGACAACAAGAGCTTGGAGATAGAGTAAGAGGCCTTCTTGGTAAATATAATTTTATTAGCGTAGCGGCTGATGGCTTTCTTGCTCCAGGAGTTGTTGTGAGCTATACCTCTGATAAAGAAATACATAATGGTGCAAAATTTAAAGATATGGGCATGCAAATTGCAGCTGGCGTTCCTCTTAAGTGTGATGAAGGCGATGATTATCAAACATTCAGACTTGGTTTGTTTGGACTAGATAAACTTAAAGATGTTGATGCTGCTGTGGACAGGCTTGAGGTTGCCTTTAAACAATTAATGGCATAATGAGAGTAGAGAGTCTAAAAATATCTGATAAAGAGCAATGGTGCGAACTTTATCAAGGTTATGCTGACTTTTATAAAATGCCAATGAATGATGATATTCTTGATACAGTCTGGTCATGGATATTTGATGAAGAAAATAAGTTTTATGCTATTGGCGCTAGATCTTCTCAGGGAAATTTAGTTGGTTTTATGCATTTTAGAGAAATGCCGTCGCCATTAAGAGGCTCATTAATTGGTTTTTTGGATGACTTATATGTTCATCCAGATTACAGGGGTTCTGGTGTGGTTCAATCCTTATTTAAAGAGCTTAAATCACTTGCCCAAAAGAATTATTGGCCATATGTTAGATGGATTACTGCAAGTGATAATCAGAGGGCACGTGCAGTTTATGATAAGATTTCAGGAACAATCGATTTTGTAACTTATCAAATGCAGTCAAAATAGTTTTTAGGACTTATTTATGAAATTTGGTGAAATTGTAAATAATTTTTCAGTGCCTCCACATCCAAGAGGCATCTCAATTGAAGGAAAATTGGTTAGTTTAAAGCCTTTGGTTGCAGACAAGTTTTCTAAAGAGCTTTTTTTGTCTAATGCATTAGATAAGGAGAACATTAACTGGGCTTATCTTCCCTATGGACCCTTTGAAACTGAGACTGAGTATCATAAATGGATAGAATCATTTGAAAAAAATGATGATCCTGTTTTTTTTGCTATTATTAGTAAAAAACTCAATAAAGCGATTGGTATTGCAAGTTATTTAAGAATTAATCCAGCTGATGGGTTAATAGAAGTGGGGCATATAAACTATTCTCCACTTCTTCAAAGAACGACTGAAGCAACTGAAGCAATGTTTTTAATGATGAAGTGGGCATTTGATAATGGCTATAGAAGGTATGAGTGGAAGTGTAATGCTCTTAATCTAAGATCACGTAACTCCGCCCAAAGACTCGGTTTTTCATATGAGGGTGTCTTTAGGCAGATGGCTATCGTAAAGGGTCAAAATCGTGACACGGCTTGGTTTGCACTTATAGATAAGGAGTGGAAAAAAGTTGAAGATTGCTTTAAAAAGTTCCTATCCAGTAGCAATTTTGATAAACAAGGACGGCCAATAGCCTCACTTTCAGCTTTAACAAAGCCCCTGCTCTACAAGCTAGACAATCTTGATTGCTCGTAAAATTTAGTCTAGTGTTTTATCCTCTTGGGTGATGCTTTTGATGCTGCGCCTTAAGCTGTGCATTTTGAATGTGTGTATAGAGTTGAGTGCTTGAAATATCACTATGTCCAAGCATCAATTGCACAGAGCGAAGATCAGCTCCTTTTTGCACAAGGTGAGTGGCAAAGGCATGCCTTAGTGAGTGAGGTGAAAGTGGCTTATCTATTCCTGCTTTTGATGCATAATCTTTAATAATATAGAAGAAATTTTGTCGAGACATTGCCCTTCCTCTATTTGATAAAAAGTAGCTGTCACTCTGGCCATTTTTTAATAGTACTGGCCTTGAATTGAGCTCATATTTTGTTAAATAGTCAATTGCAATTTCGCCCATTGGTAGTAATCTTTCTTTATTTCCTTTCCCATGAATGCGTATAAATTCATCTTTTAGATTAATGTTATGATAACTTAAATTAATTAGCTCAGAGACGCGGAGCCCGCAAGAGTATAGCAATTCAAGCATTGCTCGATCCCTCTGACCAAATAATGATTTACTATTTGGCGCTTCTAACAAGCGTTCAACCTCTTGAACATTTAAAAATACAGGTAATTTTTGTTCTAATTTTGGGTAATCTAATTGTTCAGTTGGGTCAATTTTTAAGTTCTGCTTGTCAGCTAAATATTGATAGAAAGAGTGAAGACAAGTTAACATTCTAGACTGAGTTGAGGCACTTATATTTGAATCTTTTCTATATGAAAAATAATCTTGTATCTGTTTCTTGTCAACATCTATAAGCGAATTATTATTAAGCCACTTACTAAAAATTTTAAGATCAGAGCGATACGCACTTAAGGTATTTTTACTGGCGCCAGTTGTTAGCCAGTAGAAATCAATAAATTGGTCTATCAGATCACTATTCATTGGGGATTATTCTACGTGAGTATTTTGTAAATGGGGCAAAAAAAATGCCAGTAAAACTGGCATTTAGAATTCAAATAAAATAATTATTTCTTTTTAAGTTTTTCTTTAATACGGGCAGCTTTACCAGTAAGTCCTCTCAGATAATACAATTTTGCTTGGCGAACTTTACCACTTCGTTTAACTGTTACGCTATCAATCAAAGTGGAATGAGTTTGAA
Source organism: Candidatus Pseudothioglobus aerophilus (assembly GCA_014384565.1). Lineage (GTDB taxonomy): Bacteria > Pseudomonadota > Gammaproteobacteria > PS1 > Pseudothioglobaceae > Pseudothioglobus > Pseudothioglobus aerophilus. The sequence goes on along the minus strand of JACNFO010000022.1, from coordinate 8,016 downwards.
AAACTCTTTCAACTCCTTCACCATGAGATATTTTCCGGACAGTAAACGCAGAATTAATACCACGGTTTTTTATTGCAATAACAACACCTTCAAAGGCCTGTAATCTCTCACGAGTTCCCTCACGGACCTTTACCTGAACTACTACAGTATCTCCTGAAGAAAATTCAGGAATGTCTGATCTTAGTTGCTCACTTTCGATTTGATCAATTAAATTCACGTTTCTACCTTTTAAGGGTTTCTGAAAAAGCCGTAATTATACATATTTTTTCTATCCTACACAAGAAGCTAAGGGCTATTAAATAGATATTAATCATATTATTTTTTAAATGCTTTAACCATAATATGAGATAATAAAAAATATTTTTAAAAAACAAATAATGGGCAAAGTAACGGGATTTTTAGAGCTAGATAGGCAGGTTGAATCCTATCGTGACGTAGAAATTCGTATCAAGGATTTTGGTGAGATATTTGCTGATACCCATAATTTAGATCAGCTTAAAGAGCAAGGGGCTCGTTGTATGGATTGCGGAGTTCCATTCTGCCAGTCTTCAAGTGGATGCCCAATAGATAATTTGATCCCTGAATGGAATGACCTTGTTTACAATAATGAATGGAAAGAGGCATTACTGCGATTAGAAAAGACAAATAACTTTCCAGAGTTTACAGGAAGAGTTTGTCCTGCTCCTTGTGAGGGTTCGTGTGTTCTTGGATTAAATAATCCAGCGGTTACAATCAAAAATATTGAGTTAGCTATAGTTGACAAAGGATTTGAAGAGGGCTGGATAAAGCCCAGACCAGTTAATACTCGAATTGAAAAAAAAGTGGCTCTAGTAGGGTCTGGACCAGCAGGATTAGCTGCTGCTGATGAACTTAATCAAATAGGCTACTCTGTAACTGTTTATGAGCGAAGTGACCGCATTGGTGGCCTTCTAATGTATGGTATTCCTAATATGAAACTAGGTAAAGATGTTGTTGATCGCCGCGTAGATTTATTAAGACAAGAGGGTGTTGAGTTTATTACCAATACTGATATTGGTAAAGATATTTCAACGAAAGATTTGAAGAAATCATTTGATGCTGTTGTTTTTACAACTGGCGCAACAAAGGCAAGAGACTTGCCAGCTGAAAATCGAAATGCTATTGGGATTTATCCTGCTATGGAGTACTTGACTTCCAATACTAAAAGTCTTTTGGATAATGGCTATGCAGACAACAGTGAACTCTCTGCTAAAGGCAAAAATGTAATTGTAATTGGTGGTGGTGATACAGGAACTGATTGTATAGGCACCTCTCTTCGCCAGGGTGCTAAGTCTATAACCAATTTTGAATTAATGAGTCAGCCCCCAGAGGTTCGCTCTGAAACTAATCCTTGGCCAGAGTGGCCAGTAATTTTTCGTGTTGATTATGGGCATGAAGAATCTAATAAAGTTTTTGGTAAAGATCCAAGGCAATATCAACTTCTCACAAAGTCTTTCATTAAAGATAAGGATGGACATGTGAGCGGCATTAAAACAGTTAACGTTGAACTTGTAGATGGTAAATTAAATGAAATTGATGGAACTGAAAAAACTTGGGATGCTGAGCTGGTTCTCCTGTCAATGGGCTTTCTTTCTCCTGAGCACTATCTAAGTGATGATGCAAATATTGATATTGATGAACGCGGAAATTATAAAGCCGAGCACGGTGAGTATACTACTTCCCAAAAAGGAATTTTCTCAGCTGGAGACTGCCGAAGAGGTCAATCACTAGTGGTTTGGGCAATCAATGAAGGCCGTGGGGTTGCAAATAGTGTAAATAATTTTCTAGTAAACTCTTAAAGGATTGAGAAATACTATGGCTGAAATACTTGGCGCGGAAGTAGATGAAGAGGGCTACTTATTAAATGTTTCAGATTGGAATGTTGAGATTGCGAATGCGATGTCACAAGAGGATGGTATAAATCTCTCCACTGAGCATTGGGAAGTTATTAATTTTCTTCAGGCGTATTATAAAGAATATGAGTTTGCCCCTGCAGTTAGAGTTCTTACAAAGGCAATAGCTAAAAAACTAGGTAATGACAAAGGAAATTCTCGTTACCTCTATTCACTTTTTCCATATGGTCCTGCGAAGCAGGGATGTCGATTCGCTGGCCTCCCTAAACCAACCGGCTGTGTTTAGCATGAAAAATTAATCTTGACTTTCATTTTGAGATAAAAAATAAGTCATATGTCATCAATCAGCATTTTTTTTACACTCTTTTTCTACTTTTCTGTATTAATCTTTGTTACAGGACTTTCTTATAAGATTGTTCAATATTGGAATACCCCTGCACCGCTTAAAATACCTATTGCGCCTGCTCCATTAACAAAATCTGGAGTATTTTTAAGGCTTACTAAAGAAGTTTTTTTATTTGCAACTCTTTTTAAATCAAGTAAGTGGACTTGGCTTTTTGGTTGGAGTTTTCATCTTGCTCTAGTCCTTCTTTTTTTTCGTCATTTGGTTTATTTTTGGCCTGGCGAAATTCCATTAATATTGCTTAAAACTGAACCATTAAAATACGCTGCTTATCCGCTTATTTTTGGGTTACTTGGATTACTAGGCAGAAGGATTTTTGTGGATAGGGTCAGATATATTTCAGCGCCATCAGATTATCTTATGTTGCTATTAATAATTTTGATTGGTGCAAGTGGAATGGTAATGACCTTCGCAAATAATCATCCAAACATGCTCCTTGTGAAAAATTTTGCAGAAGGTTTAATTACTTTTAAGTGGTCTGAATTGCCATCAGAAGTAATTTTCTTAGTTCATATTGCTCCAGTCTTCTTTCTTATAGCTATTTTCCCAATATCAAAATTATTACATGGTCCAGGTATATTCTTTGCTCCAACGCTAAATCAAGTAGATGATGCACGTAAAAAGAGGCATATCTCCCAGTGGGCAATTCAAAAAGAAAAAAATACTAAAATTGATCTCGAGCACAACAAGGATAAAGGGAGCTAATTATGTCTAAAAATAGTATCGAAAAACTTCCTACCTATCTTGCGATTCCGCCATTAAAAAAAGACTCAATGGCTGGTAAAGGACCTTTTAAGGCGAGTATAGATATTCAAAAAGATCTCGGATTTCCAGGTGAAAAAATAGATAACTGGCAGCAAGTAGCAATCAATAAAATTGCGGAAACTAAATCCAAATATCGGTCTGTCCAAGTATTTTTGGATTCCTGCATGAAGTGTGGTGTTTGTACTGATAAGTGTCACTATTATTTAGGAACGGCTGATCCTAAAAATATGCCAGTTGCTAGGCAAGATTTATTTAGAAGCGTTTATAGGAGGCACTTTACTTTTGCTGGGAAGTATTTTCCAAAACTAGTAGGTGCTAAAGAATTTGATGAGGATATGTTAGATGATTGGTATAACTATTTTCATCAGTGCTCGCAATGTCGAAGATGTGCGGTATTCTGCCCAATTGGAATTGATACTGCTGAAATTTCAATGGCAGCTCGTGAAGTAATGAATGCAATTGGTGTGGGACAAAAATACCCGAACCAAATTTTAGGAAAAATTAATAAAATTGGAAATAATTTAGGGATGCCAGAGCCAGCTCTTAGAGATACTTTAGCTGACCTAGAGGAGGAGATTAAAGAGGAGACTGGTGTCAATGTTAAGTTGCCTCTTGATATTAAAAATTCTGAAGTTTTAATGGTCACTCCTTCAGCAGACTTCTTTGCTGAACCCCATATTGATGGGCTTATTGGTTATGCTAAAGTTTTTCATCAAAGCGGCGTAAGCTGGACATTAAGTTCTTATGCCTCTGAGGCTGCAAATTTTGGGATGTTTATTGGTAATTATGATGTTATGAGGCAGGGAGCATTGCGAATTCGTAAGGCAGCACTTGACTTGAATGTTAAACGTGTTGTGGTTGGTGAGTGTGGACATGCATGGCGAGTAGCTTATAGTTTTTGGAATACCCTTACTGGCTTGGGTAGTGGAGGGAGTGATGAATATTCATTAAAACTTCAAAACCAATTAGATAGTAATTATCCTCAGCCACAACATATGATTGAATTTACGTATGATTTAATCCAAAGAGATAAATTATCATTTGACAAGTCCAAAAATGATCATCGAGTTGTAACTTTTCATGACTCGTGTAATGTTGCGCGTGGAAGTAATATGGGCGATATTGAAAATGGCCAGTTTATTCTTCCAAGAGAGGTCATTAAGGCCGCATGTAATAACTTTTCAGATATGCATAAATCCACAATAAAGTCTGCTACCTTTTGTTGTGGCGGCGGCGGCGGACTTCTTACCGATGATCTTATTGATTTAAGAATAAAGGGAGCAAAACCAAGAATGCATGCCCTAAAGCAAAGTGAACAAGACAATGGCGTAAACACATTGGCTGCTATCTGCGCTATATGTAAATCACAGTTTTCTAAGGTACTGCCTAATTATGATTTTGATCCATACATGATTGTAAGTGTTCATCAATTGGTAAGTGATGCAATTATTTTAACTAAAGATTCAGAAACTTAAGCTAGAAGCTATAAATAACTATTCTAGTTTTTGGTAGTAATTAAGTATTCCTTGATATATTGAGGCCGCAATCTTTTGCTGCTGCTTGTTATTGGTTAAACGTTTCTCTTGAGTTGGGTTTGATATGAAGGCAGTTTCAACTAAAACTGAAGGTATGGTGGGAGATTTTAGAACTACAAAGTTAGCCTTTTGAGGCACTTTTTTATGGATTGGCCCAATTTTTTCAAGTTCACCGATTATCTCCTTGGCAAGGTTAAATGATTGCATGTCTCGATCTTTTCTTGAAAAATCTGTCAAAATATTTTTCAAAAATTGATCATTATCAATGACAGTTTCAACGCCTCCAAACTGATCCACTAGATTTTGAGATTGTTCTAATTGTTTAGCTAGTTTGCTGTTATTTCCTTTCTCACTTAAGGTGTAGATCGAAGCACCTTTCGCAGTTGTACTTTCTACAGAATCTGCGTGAATAGAAATAAACATGGTAGCATTTTCTTTTTGCGCTATTGTTATTCTTTTAGTCAGCGGTATATAGTAGTCCCCACTCCTAGTTAGAACAGCTTTTAGATTGCTATTTTTATTAATGATCGCTACAAGTTTTTTGGCAATTGCTAAATTTACAGACTTTTCTTGTGATTTATTTTTACCAATAGCTCCTGAATCTTCACCGCCATGACCAGGATCAACTAAGATAATTTTTTGACTTATTTGAGCTGATTTTTCTATATTTTTTACTGCTTTTGTAACTTTTATGTCTTGTGTTTTTTCCTGAGACTCGAGGTCAATAATATCTACTACGAGTCGATGAAACTTATATTTTGTGTTAGGCTTAAGGGTGAAGTGCTTTACTCTGAATTTTTTATTAATATGCACGATTAACTTAATAGTTTTTTTATCACGCTTTATTAGAACTTTTTGTATCCTGTCATCCTTAAAAAAAATATTTGAAAAAGTTTCAGACAATACTTCAGCATCATCAAAACTGATAATCACTACCTTGTCAGTGTTAGTTATATTAAAGAGGGTGTCCTGCTCTTTATCAATAACAATTCGAGTTTGATCTGGCGCTGTCCAGTACCTAAAATCATAAAGTGTAGTCTTTTCTTCACTAAATGAAGAGGAAGCAAATACAGCAATAATCAAACTTATCCAATAGCGCATTCTAAAATTAATTTTCCTACTTTAGTTTGAGACATGATATTTACTGTTCTTATGTCGCCATTTCCACTAATATTGATAGATAAATCAGAGTGTGCAATAGCACCTTTGCCTAACTCTGGCCACTCGATCAGTTGAAGGCTTTTTGGTTTAAGGTATTCACGAATACCAATGTACTCTAATTCCTCAGGATCACTAAGTCGGTAGCAATCAAAATGGTGAATATCTATTGATTCATTTTGATAACTTTCAACTAAAGTATAAGTGGGGCTTTTAACTTTATCAAACCCAAAGTGCCCAATAAAACTTTGCGCTAGCGTAGTTTTTCCAGCCCCAAGATCACCAATTAAGTATATTACGCATGAGCTTTGTAAGTCAGAGCAGCATTGAGCAAGCTTTTTAGCAAGCTCTTGGGTTTCTTGAAGATTTTTAAGGACTAAATCCAAAACAATTGATACAAGTAAATAGCCAATGCAGTTAATAGAATGAAGCCACCAAAACGACTAATTTTAAGTCTCATCGAGAGAATGAGAACTAGAAGAGTAAACATTAGCATAAAGAAGAAGTCACGACTCATTACTTCTGTTGGAATTTGAAAAGGCAGAATTAAACCTGGAATTGCAAGGACTCCAAGAGTATTAAAAAGATTTGATCCAATAATATTTCCAATAACCATTTGATGTTGCTTTTTCAATGCGCTACTTATAGAGACTGCAAGTTCAGGAAGGCTTGTTCCAAGCGCTACAACGGTTAGGCCAATAATTAGGTCGCTAACGCCAAAGGATAGAGCAAGACTAGTTCCGCCCCAGACTACAAGACGTGCACTAGAAACTAATATTATAAGAGACACAATTAAGAGGAGCCAAGTTCTTCCCTTATCATTTTTCTGCAAGTTATTTTCGAAACTATCATTATCACTATCAGTTAGGTTATTTTTCTTAGATTCTCTAAATACATTAATAAGGAATAGTGTTAATAAGGATATGAGTATCAAGCCATCAGTAAAACTTAAAAAACCGTCTAATAATAAAAAACCTACAATTAAAGTTGATAAAAATAAGAATAACCATTCCTTTTTTAATACAGATTTTTCAACTGTAATTGGAAGGATAATTGCTGTAACTCCCAGAACCAAGCCTATATTTAAAATGTTTGAACCAAATGCATTTCCTATACTCATCTCAGGGTGACCATCATATGCTGCAAGGCCAGAGACTAACATTTCAGGAGCTGACGTGCCAAATCCAAGAATGAGTAGGCCAATGACTAGAGGCGAGATGTTAAATATTCGTGCAATTTTGGCGCCATTATCAGTGAAAGTATCTGCGCTCCACATTAGTAAGATAAAGCCCGCTAGCAGAGATAAAATTGGTAGTAACATTTAGTTATATAGAATGATTATGGTGTCTATTATAAAGTTATCTAAGTTAGAATTTAGAAAACAGAACTTCTAATTTACTAATAATAGATTAGAAGCTTTTTAATAAACATTAAAGACAATCTCAAAAGCATGTATTTATAATGAGTCAATGATACTTATAACTCGACCATTAGCTCAGACTGCAAATCTTAAAATGCTTTTAGAGACATCTGATATTGAGTATGCGTTTTTCCCCACTTTTGAAGTAAAAAAAATAAGATCTGAAGTTTTAAAGCAGCATTATGACGTCATTATTTTTATAAGTGTTAATGCGGTTAGCTTCGCTGAAGATTACTTTAATAAAATCTTTACTGGGGTACATAAGGTATTTGCAGTGGGCCCCATTACTGCTAAAAGATTAATTGATAAAGATATTAAAGTTGACTGCTTTCCTAAATTTAATGCTTCAAGTATGGAGTTATTGGCAATGCAAGAGTGCTCAGAATTGATTGATAAGAAAATTTTAATTGTAAGAGGAAGGGGAGGATCCGAAACATTAAAGGATAATTTGGGAAAATTTAATCAGGTTGATTATCTTGAAGTTTATGAGCGAGTGCCTTGTGAGTTTTCATCACTTCATGCTGAGTCGATTAAGGTATTTTTAGATTCTACAAATGGCGTGCTAATGGCAGGCAGTAATGAAAGCCTTTCCAACATTGTTCGCCTACTGAATTTTGATTCACCTGATACTCTTAATAAATTTAAGACTAGAAAGCTTATTGTTTTTAGTCAAAAAATTAAGGTTTTGGCAAAGAGTCTAGGTTTTGAAAATATAAAAGTCACACTAAATCCTTCTGACCAAGATCTAATAAATGAATTAATAATTTAAAAAAAACTCACAAGTAGAAAATGATTGGGTAACATACGTTAAACTATATCGGGAGTTCAAGTGATTAGATTCGGTATTTCATGGGTAGCACGCTT
>JACNFO010000056.1:6372-54460 GCA_014384565.1 Candidatus Pseudothioglobus aerophilus | reverse complement strand
TTTAAAATAGAGCAGCTGAAAACGTCCAGTAATTAAGAAATTAAACTAGGCTGCTTATTTAGAAAGAGTTCGACTCACTGCATCCTTCCAACCTAGTAGTTTTCCTTCTCTTTTCACATCAGACATTTTTGAACTAAATTGTTTTTCAGTTTTCCATGATTCTGCAAACTCTTCAGTAGAAGGATAAAAACCTATCTGCATTCCAGCAAAATAAGCCGCTCCCAATGCAGTAGTTTCTAAATTTTTTGGACGCTCAACCGGTAAATTTATTAAATCTGCAAGCATCTGCATAGTCCAATTTGAAGCCGACATACCACCATCCACTCTAATAGTACTTAACATATCATGTCCCAAGTCATTAGAAATTGCATTCAAAAGGTCACAGGTTTGATAGCACACAGACTCTAGCGCGGCTTTTGTTATTTCTGCAGGCCCTGTATTTCTTGTAAGGCCGAATAAAGCACCCCGGCAATCTGAGTCCCAATATGGCGCACCAAGACCGACAAATGCAGGCACTAAAAAAACATCTTCTCCTGGATCAGCATTCATAGCGAGAGTATCTGATTGATCAGCTGCATCTATAAACTCAAGCTTATCACGGAGCCACTGGATGGCTGCTCCGGCAACAAAAATTGACCCCTCGAGAGCGTAGCATGGCTTATTGTTAATTTGATATGCAATTGTTGTTAATAATTTATTATTTGACTGAACTGGAACCACTCCAGTATTTATTAGAACAAAACAACCAGTCCCATAAGTAGACTTAACCATACCTGGCTTAAAGCAGGCTTGTCCAACCAAGGCCGAGGGTTGATCGCCAATGAGGCTGCAGATAGGAATTGAAGAGCCAAAAAAAGACTTATCGGTATCACCAAAATTGGAAGCGCTATCACAAACCTTTGGTAGCATTGATTTAGGGATATTAAAAAGTCTTAATAAGTCATCATCCCACCGGCTTTCGTGGATATTGTACAAAAGAGTTCTAGATGCATTTGTAGCATCCGTTGAATGGACTTTTTTATTACTTAAGCGCCATAGTAAAAAACTGTCTATTGTTCCAAAAAGTAACTTGCCAGAATTAGCCTTATTTCTTGCATCATCGACATTGTCAAGAATCCAAGAGATTTTGGTTGCGCAAAAGTATGGGTCAAGTACAAGTCCAGTTTTTTTGGTAACACTTTCTTCATGTCCAAGCTCTCGAAGATTTTGACACTCATCAGAGGTCCTCCTGTCTTGCCAAACAATTGCTTTATATACAGGCACTCCACTTTCCTTATCCCAAACAACAGTAGTTTCACGTTGATTTGTAATTCCTATTGAAGCAATTTGGCTAGAATTAATTTTTGCATTATTAATTGCAATATTGCAGCTATCAAGAACTGAAGACCAAATTTCTTCTGGATCATGCTCTACCCAGCCTGAATTTGGAAAAAACTGAGTAAACTCTTTTTGGCCAATTGATATAATTTGATAATTTGAATCAAATAATATAGCCCTTGATGAAGTAGTTCCTTGATCAATTGACAGAATATATTTGTCTTGCTTGGACATAATTAAAAACCCCTATTTCCAAATAATGGAACTTAGTTCTACTATTGTAAACTTATTCAAAATAGTATACATTATCTGCTAAAATTAAATCAGTAAATGAGCTGTTCATCATATACAACAGTTGATTCAATAAACAAACATTTTAAAATTACTAGTAAATTATGGCAGCAGAAAAACGAGGTGATGGAACAGTTGGTAAGGCATTAGATGTTCTCAATGAAGTTGCAGAAATTGGCTCACCAGTTCGATTTTCAAGCCTTTTAAAGACCAGCAAGTATCCTAAGGCAACTCTATATAGACTTCTCCAAACTCTCCTGAATCAAGATATGCTGAGCTACAATGATGAGGAGCAAACCTATAAGCTAGGACTCAAGTTAGTTCGCATGGCTCATGCAGCTTGGCTTCAAAGCTCGCTCGCTCCTATTGCCCTTCCGTTTATAGATGAACTGTCTGATAAAGTTGGTGAAACTGTTCACTTGGCTCAGCTTGATAATGGCCAAGTATTATATGTTGACAAAAGAAACCCTAGCTCACCAATTGAAATGTATTCTCAAGCCGGCAAAGTTGGGCCTGCATACTGCACTGGAGTTGGTAAGGCAATGATGGCTTTTTTAGATGAAGAATCTCTAAGTAGAGTAATTTCTAAACAAGCATTCTTTAAGTATACTGACTTTACAATTACCTCTGAAAAAGCGCTTCGCAAAGAACTAACTACAATAAAAAAGCAAGGAATAGCCTTTGATAAGCAGGAGCATGAAGTAAAAATTATTTGCATCTCATCTCCAATTTTGTCAGCAAAAGGTAGAGTGATTGGAGGTTTATCGATCACTAGCTCAATTGATATACACAGCTTAGAGAGCCTTCAAGAATTCAAGCCTCAATTACTTAAGACCTCAGAACTAATTGGGAAAGAAGCTGGTGCATGGAATTTTCCTGAACAAAATAACTAATATAAGGACACCTTTGATATGGCATCATTAAAGATATCTAATGCGACTAAGAAATACGATCAAGTGGAAGTTATTCATGGAATTGATTTAGAAATCGAGGATGGTGAATTTTGTGTTTTTGTTGGGCCATCAGGTTGCGGAAAATCAACCCTACTGAGAATGATCTCTGGCCTTGAGGAAGTAACTACTGGTGAGATTCATATTGGTGATAAAAATGTCACTACCATGCATCCAGCGGACAGGGGCATTGCAATGGTTTTTCAATCTTACGCTTTATATCCGCATATGACGGTTAGAGAAAATATGGGCTTTGGCCTTAAAATGACAAAAGTTCCTACTGATGAAATTAACAAGAAAGTTAATGATGCTGCGAGTATTTTGCACCTTGAAGATTACATGGATAGAAAGCCTAAAACCTTGTCAGGTGGACAGAGACAAAGAGTTGCCATTGGAAGGTCAATTGTAAGGGGTCCAGAAGTATTTTTATTTGATGAGCCTTTATCAAATCTTGATGCGGAACTTAGGGTTGAAATGCGCGTTGAAATCTCTCGTCTTCATCGTGAACTAGGTACAACTATCATTTATGTTACCCATGACCAAGTAGAGGCAATGACACTCGCTGATAAAATAGTCGTTCTAAAAGAGGGTTTAATTCAGCAAGTAGGCAAACCATTAGAGTTATATGAAGATCCGCAAAATATTTTTGTTGCAGGCTTTATTGGCTCACCAACAATCAATTTTTTAAAGGGAAGTATTGTTGATTCAAAGCTAGCAATACCCAATCTTAAGTCCTCAAAAATCAAAGTAAGTAAAGCAATTGCCTCATCTAAGTCAGAGTTAATTGTAGGACTAAGGCCTCAGCATTTAAAGCTCACTAAGTCAGGAGATCTCGAAGTAGAATTCACTGAAGCTCTCGGAGACATTTCGTATGTTTACTTAAAAACCTTGAGTGGTGAAAGAGTGGTTGTAGAGTCAAGAGAGGAAAAACTGCCCTTAACAGGATCAAAAGTTGGAATAGAAGCGAACACAACTTCAGCCCTATTTTTTGACCCTAAAACCGAACTTCGAGTCAAATAACCTTTTGTTAAAGAGGTTCCCAGAAAACCCCAGAAGGAGGAAGACTAACTGAACTGAGATTCGTTTCTTTTTCACTGTAGTTAAACCAAAATCGATGTTTATGTGTTTCACGAACTCTAACGCAATCAGGCAGATCCATTGTAGAAATATTTTGAGATAAACAGGCATCCCTAAATATTCTTGTTAACGCCTCCTGATTACCCCAACCCGTTAAATATAGTCTATTTTTTTGTCCAATGACTGCTGGACGGCCATCCTCACATTCCTCAATAACATTATCACAATCTACTAAAGTTTCCATCCAGCGATTAAAACTACCTCCAGCTTTAATTGAAATACTGGCATTTGGCCTCAAAGACTCAACACTAGCAACAGTACCAACAACGCCAGGAACTTCTGGTGGTAAATCTTTTGGAATAGCCATATCTAATGTTTTTGAGCCAGATCTTGGACCTGAAATTAAAATGCCTTCAAAGGATTGAATTGCCGCCTTAAGATCTGTATCAAAATGCATTAGTCCAGGAGCAAGTACAATTTTATATCCAGTCAAATCTTTTTGATTTGGAGGGAGTATATCAACTGATAAACCAAGGCTTCGAAGAGCCTTATAGTATTCATAAACTAATTCAAAGTAACTAAAGTCTTTACCTTGAGGTTGAATTTCCCATGCCCAACAGCTTTCATAATCAAAAATTATAGCAACCTTTGATTGAACTTGCTGAATGCCATCAAATTCTTTTAACTCAGAATTAACTTGCGAGGCTTGAGTTAAACCGGGCGCACTTTCACCATCTGGCCTTTGCAGGCCGGCATGCATTTGTTCCTGAGCAAAAGGAGCCTGTCTCCAGCGAAAATAACTTACCACTTCTGCGCCATGAGCAATAGCCTCCCAAGACCAAAGCCTAACCGCTCCGGGAGCAGGTTCAGGGTTGTAAGGAGCCCAATTCACGGGTCCCGGTTGCTGCTCCATTACCCACCAACGGCCGCGTCCAACAGTTCTGTATAAATCATGATGAAATGCCTGGAAGTCGGGATCTCCAAAACGCATAAATTTAAGTTTAAAGTCTTCATTTTGAGTTGATCGATCTTCTAAAAATCCCAAAGGATAACTATCCCAACTAGCAATATCCAAGTCATTTCCTACTTCATAATGATCAAAATCCGTAATTTTTCCCATATAGTTATGAATTAGTGGCATTTTTGTATGTTCGCGCATTATTAAAACTTGGGCGCGGTTAAACTTCACTACCTGATCAGAACTAAACCTTCTGAAGTCTAATTCGTGAATAGGATTTGCATCTGTAATAGTTAAATTTGGTAAATCAATTTGCTCAAAACTATTGTATTCCATTGACCAGAAAACATTACTCCAAGCCTCATTAAGACTCTCAATCGTCTTATATTTGTCAGACAGCCAGAGCTTAAATGAGCTTTGTGATGAATTACTAAAAGACAAGGTAGTGTCGTGACAGCCATATTCATTATCTAGTTGCCATGCTTTAATATAAGGATTTTTTCCATACCGCTTTGCAACAAACCTTGTAATCCTTGATGACTCCTGGAGATAGCCTTGATGAGAGAAACAGTAGTGTCTTCTTGAGCCAAATTTACGAGAACGTCCATCAGAATCAACAAGTAGCATATCCGGCCATTTATCTACAACCCACCTTGGAGGAGCAGCAGTTGGAGTGCTCATAACCACATTCAATCCAGCATTTCCTAATACTTCAATAGCTCGGTCAAGCCATTTAAAATTTTGAGCACCCTCTTCAGGCTCTAATCGGCTCCAGGCAAATTCACCTATTCGAACCCAAGTTAAGCCTGACTCTATCATATCCTTAGCATCTTTTTCCCATTGAGTCTCTGACCAATGTTCTGGGTAATAGCAACTTCCTAGTTTTGGAATCATAATCTCCTCACGCTATAACTTGATATTCAGCTAAACCAGTTATCTCTGATTGAAAATAAAATACTTTACCAGCTAAAGGCTCAGCTTTTAAATTTTCACTATTTAAGTTCTGATAGGCCGAAGTAGTATAAATAGTATTTAATGAATCACCGCCAAAAGCAGGGCAAGTAACTTGAGAAACTGGAAAGTTAACTACTTGATCTAATTGACCGTTAGAACTATATCTTGCTAGTCTAGAGGCGCCATACTGAGCATTCCATAGAAATCCCTCACTATCACACACCGAGCCATCAGGACGAAGACCTTGAGACTCAAGATCAACAAAAATAACTGGTTCGTGAGTGGGCCATCCACTAGATTCATCTAATTTCTGCTTCCAAATTTTCTGTTTACGTGTATCTGCAAAATATCCAAACTTTTTATCTGGGGAAAAGCAAATGCTATTAGGGATTGTAATATTTTGGTGTAAATGTCTTAGCTCACCTTTATAGAAGCGATAAATAGAACCAGCATCTGCTTCCGCATTAAGCCCCATTGTACTGATCCAAAAACCGCCCCATGGATCAGCGCGCCCATCATTTGATCGAGTATGAACCATGTCAGCCTCTAAATCAACGATCACCTCTCTTTCATTAGTTGCTAAGGTAAGTTTAGTTAATGAGGATGCAGTCGCAACCATTAAGTGCTCCTCATCAATCCATCCTGCAGCTGAAACTGGCTCAGAAAATACCCAAGTTTTAAGTTTAGAGTTATTCCAGTTATGCATCTTAAAGGAATTTATATCAAACCAGAATAGAGACTTTAGTTTTGGATGCCATAATGGGCCTTCACCCAAATCAGAAGAATCTAAGGGAAGATAGTCACTTATCATTTTTGCGATTCATCATAAGCCAAAACAATTGATTCAGCTTTTTTAGAGACTATTTCAGATGATTCGCCAGCCTTATATAGCCCTGACCCTATTCCAAAACCAGTAGCACCGGCTTTAATCCAAGATGCAAAGTTTTTTGGACCAACACCGCCAACCATAAAAAGTGGTATATCTTCTGGCAAAACAGCCTTTAATGCGATTAAATTGTCTTCTCCAATAAGAGAGGCTGGGAAAAACTTTAAACCATCAGCTCCACAATGTATCGCAGAGAAACACTCTGTTGGAGTTATGACTCCTGGATAGCTCAATATATTTGCCTCTTTAGTTGCTTTAACAACACCGGAATTAAAATTAGGCGAAACAATAAAATTAACACCAATTGTAGCAAGAACTTCAACCTGCTTTATATCTGTTACTGTTCCAGCGCCAAATTGAATTGATCCTTCAAATTCATCACGAAGCAGCTCAATGCTTTCAAAAGCATTAGGTGAATTAAGAGGCACTTCGACTTGGCTTATTCCGGCTTTAACAATAACATGAGCTATATCAAGAACCTCTTTTGGTTTAACACCTCGTAATATAGCAATTATATTTCTATTCATATTCTTACTCTTATTCAGAGTGCAGCTCCATATAAGCAGAGGTCAGTCCTGATAATGTTGCAGCCTCAAGGCTGAAAGCATGACTCTCACCACCAAGTATTTTTAATCCTTTTTGATAATTATTAGTTAGAAGCTCTGAGCCAATAAGGATTACTTTTTTGTCTTTCCAGTAACTTATTGCTCCGTTGAGCTCAACTCCTAATAGCAATCCAGAGAGAGTTGCTCTTGCAGAGTTAGAATCTAAATCATTAACTATTGATTCAGATCGTAATGAAAAAAGATCCGAAGCAATTAGACCTGGGTTGTCAAAACCCTTAATAACTCCGCTATCAAAACTAACTTGATCCCACCCTTCTGACTCAATTGAGTGCTTAATTAAAGTGTTATTAGAAATTACGCCAAAAAGCTCACCCGTCATAAAAGTTCTAAATTTTTCTATTTGACCTGCCCTTACATTTACCCATTTTGTATGCGTACCAGGAAGGCAAACGATACCATCAAAGCTTGGATTTTCTTTAATAAATCCAGCAATTTGAGTTTCCTCGCCCCTCATAATATCTGCAGGCTTATGCTGCATTACTCCCGGAACTAGGTTAACTTGTATCCGTGGATCCTTAGTACTGGCAACTGTAAGTTGAGTTTTATCGATAGGAACGCATGGTGTTTTTAAATATGGTGTTTCAACCCACCCTTGACGAGCACCAACCATTCCACAAGCCATAATAGGTGTTATTTTTTTATTATCTAACCAGTTTTCAATAAGGCGCAATAATACTGGCTCGAACTCATTCTGCTGGAGATCTTTCATGCCTTCATTCGATTCACTGTAAGCAAGAACTTCGCCTTTTTTGTCAATAGCCCAAGCGCGCATATGGGTTGTTCCCCAATCTGCAGCAATCCATTTAGCTTTAATATCTCTCATTATTATTTTATCCTGTAACTACTACGCCACCATCTATCACTAAAGCTTGGCCAGTCATCATTCGTGATGCATTTGAAGCTAAAAATAAAGTGGAGTCAATTAAATCATTAGGCAATAAGTGTTCCTTAATGCATTGTTTATCCATGTGAATTGCTAAATCTTTTTCATTTGCCCAAAGCTTTAGCTGTCTTTCAGTTAAAACCCAACCTGGGATTAATGTGTTCACTCTAATACCATCAACACCAAGTTCTCTCGCTAAACTTCTTGTTAGGCCTGTAATACCAGCTTTAGAAGTAACATAAGCAGGCAAGCCAGCATTGCCCATCATGTAAGAGTTTGATGAAAAATTAATAATACTGCCGCCACCTTGAGTTCTCATAAAAGGCGCCACAGCCTGTGCTGTAAAGAAATGAGGCCTTAGATTAATATTAATTGACTGATCCCATTCTTCTGTTGTCATAGCATCAAGGGTATGGCGTGTGTCATTAGCGGCATTATTTATAAGCACATTAATCCCACCATTAGCCTTACTCGCATCTGAAATTGCAGACTTTAGAGCACCAATATCAGTAATATCACATTTAATAAATAAGGGATTATATTTATATTTTGAGGAAATTTCATCTAGAAATTCATCACAATCTGATCTCTGTACAAAAGCAACTTTAGCGCCTTGAGCTAAAAAGCCTTCTGTCAATGAAGCTCCTATTCCTGAGCCACCTCCAGTTATAAAAACTGAAGCATCCTCTAAATCTTTAAAAATTGCGTAATTATTCATTAATGAGATTCTCGTGTTGGAAGGCGAGTGTCTTTGCCTACTAGGAAGTCTAAGTCTGCACCTTTGTCAGCTTGCATGACATGATCAATATAAAGTTTTGCGTATCCACGGGTGTAATTTACTTTTGGCTCTTTCCTTGCCTTAAGACGTTTATCAATTTCAGACTCTGCAACTAAAAGCTCAAGTACTCCATTAAAAGCATCAAGCCGAATAAGGTCACCAGTCTCAACTATTGAAATAGGGCCACCTACATTTGCCTCAGGAGACACATGAAGCACTATAGTTCCAAAGGCAGTGCCTGACATTCGAGCATCTGAAATACGTATCATATCTCGAACACCCTGCTCAATTAATACCTTTGGTATGGGCATATTACCAACCTCAGGCATTCCTGGATAGCCCTTTGGCCCACACCCCTTTAAAACTAGAATAGAATCTTTTGTTACTGCAAGGTCAGGTCTATCAATATTAGCCTTTAGATCTTCAATGTCTTCAAATACATAAGCCAAACCTTCGTGCTTTAACAATTCTTCTGTTGCAGCAGCAGGCTTAATAATTGCTCCATTTGGAGCTAAATTCCCTTTCAAGACTTTTAAACCTGCAGCAGGCTTCAGTGGGTTATTTATTGGCCGAATAACGTCCTCATTGAATGTTTCAGCGCCTTTAAAGTAATTAGTTATGTCTTTATTTAAAATCGTATTTGCAGGTTTTATATGATTCTTAATTTGTTCCAATACTGCAGGAACTCCACCAGCATAACAAAAATCTTCCATTAGGTACTTACCTGAAGGCATACAATTAACAAGAAGCGGTATATCTGCCGCTTTCTCAAAGTCCTCCAAAGTAAGTTCAATTTCAGCTCTTCCGGCTAAAGCCAACAAGTGAATTACTGAATTAGTTGAACCGCCAACTGCGCTGTTCAATGTAATCGCATTTTGAAAGCTCTCTTTTGTTAAAACTTTTGATAAGTTCAAACCCTCTTCAACCATCTCTACGATGCGCTTTCCTGTCATATGCGCAAGAGCCATTCTCCTTGCATCAACGGCTGGAATAGCCGCATTCGTTGGTAAACTTAAGCCCATCCCTTCAACCAAGCTTGCCATTGTGGATGCAGTCCCCATTGTCATGCAAACCCCCGATGAGCGGCTCATTCCTGTCTCAGCAGACATAAAATCTTGCAAAGACATATCACCCGCTCTAACGTCTTCAGAAAAGCGCCAAACATCAGTTCCAGAACCAATATCTTGGCCTTTATATTTACCATTAAGCATTGGGCCAGAAGAAACAACAATTGTCGGCAAATCGACACTTGCTGCCCCCATTAATTGTCCTGGGGTAGTTTTATCACAGCCACCGAGTAAAACAACGCCATCAATTCCATAAGCACGAATACTTTCCTCCACATCCATAGATAAAAGGTTTCGAAAAAGCATTGCGGTTGGTTTCATTTGGGTCTCACCTAATGACATTACAGGGAACTCAAGTGGCAATCCTCCTGCCTCCCAAACACCTCTCTTAACGCCTTCAGCTAAAGTTCTTAAACCTGCATTACACGGGGTTAACTCAGACCAAGTATTGCATATACCAATTATTGGGCGCCCATCAAAAACATGGTCTGGGAAGCCTTGGCTTTTCATCCAGCTGCGATGAATAAAACCATCTTTATCCATTTTTCCATACCAATTCGATGATCGACGCTTATTAGCTTTATTCATGCAGCCTTATCCCCTTCTATTACCATCATGCTAGCTGGAAAAGCTTTAGGTAACTGCAGTCCATGGTTCATTAAAAATTGCCCACTAAGCTTCAAAGTTTTTTGCAAAAGACCACCATTTGATTTACCAAGAGAGTTGATATGATTTTTGTTGTATAACGAGACATTATACATTGCCATTGAGTCGAGCCCAGATAGGACCAATGGGACTGGTGAGCTAAATTCGGACATTGCATTTTGGCCAGCGAAAACAACAAAGTGATTCTCGCTTGAATTAATTTGAATTTCAGCGGTTATGCTTTTATCGACACAAGGTAATCGTAAAATATTTGCATCTTTCATCCACTCACGATTCTCCTTCCACCAGTTAGTAACGGCTTTTAGTAGTGCTTTATCTGAAAGTGACAGTTCACGAGGATCCATCTCAAATCCCATATGCCTTTGAGCTGCCACCCACGCTCTGAATGCTAATGGAAGTTCACGCCCAGAAGTATGACAAACCTTTGGCCCAACATGACTGCCTGTTATCGAAGTAGGCAACCATAAAATTGCCTCATGCTGAATACGTAACCTTTCAATTGCATCATTACTATCAGACAACCAAACCCTTTGTGTATTTTCTAAAATGCCATAATCTATTCGTCCACCCCCTGATGAGCAGGATTCAATTTCAACTTTTGGGTGCGCCAATCTAATTCGCTTTAGAAGAACATACAAGCTTTTTGTTTGCGAAGCATCAGGATAAGGCAGAACTCGATTATGGTCCCACTTAATATACTCAACTGGGTACTCAGTTAACAATGCCGAAATTTTCTTAAAAAGGTAATCTTCAACATCTTTTATGGCAATATTAAGAACCAACTGATCTCGTCCAAGAGTTTGGTCATTATGGCCCATTATCCATTCAGGATGCTGTCGATAAAGATCACTATTAGGGCTAACCATCTCAGGCTCAAACCACAAACCAAAAGACATTTTAAGAGAATGGATATGGTTAATTAATGGTTGCAACCCTTTAGGATATTTATTCTTATCAACATCCCAGTCACCAAGACTAGAGTTAGCACTATCACGTCCTTTAAACCAACCATCATCAAGTACAAACCTTTCAGCACCAATTTCAGAAGCAAGGCTAGCTATTTCTTTTAATTGGTCAATATTATGATCAAAATAAATAGCCTCCCAGCAATTGTAATGAACAGGCCTAACATTGTCTTTAGGTGCCTTAATAATTGAATTAGCTACATGAGAGCGAAATGACTTACCAACCCCACCAATGCCGTTACTAGAATGGCTAATATATAACCTTGCTGTTTCGAAGCTATTTCCAGAAATTAAATCACTATTTTCAGTATTGCCAAATTGAACTTGCCTACGACCATCTGGAAGTTGCTCTGCAACCATACGATGACCTCCAGACCAGCCATAATGAAAACCATAACAAGACCCTAAATTCTCTGAGCTCTCAATGGTTGGAATAAGAAGGCCAGGGAAATTTGCATGACTTGTTGTTCCAGACCTTGACTCACGGAGATGAGTACCAGTTACCCACGGAGTTATTTGGCTTCTAAATTCACCGCCCCATTGGCCTCCATAGTCAATCATTTCATTACTATTTTGAGGTGCTAGAATTACTGGAGCAGAAAACCAGTCCATAAATATTGGCTTTTTGCTGTCAATTTTGGCACTAAGACTAAACGTATTACTTTCTTCAAAGGAAATGATTGTCAATGTATATGTTTGCTCTATGGCTTTGTCCAAAAATACTAAGGACAATGAGTTGTCTTTTGCTTCGTCTTTTAGAAAAACAAAGTTACTAGAGAGAATCATTCCATCAAGGCCTCTCATTTTGCATCCAAGCTGTCCTGGAAAATTTGCAGACTGCTCAGGTAAGACAGATAACTCTGGAACTTTGTCCAGTAAGTTGTCTCCCCAATCTTTAGCCACTGCAGTAGATAAGGAGTTAAGATTTTCATTATCAGGTAAACGACTGCCCCAATATATAACACCTGGAAGCCTATCATTTAAAGATGATAAAACTAAAGTTTGATCAAGAGTGTCAAGGCGCCATTGATTCATTACTTTACCGCCCCAAGAGTTAATCCTGCAATAAAGTGCTTCTGCATTAAGAAAAACATTAAGACGGGAGGAAGTGCTGCAATTATTGAGCCTGCAGAAACCAAATGTTGATTCGCAATCCATTGCCCGTTAAGCGAATTTAAACCTGCTGTAATTGGCATTGAATCTGCGCCTTGTGTCAAAACAAGAGCCCAAAAATAATCATTCCATATGAAAGTAAAAATTAGAACAGACAATGCAGCCATTGCCGGTCGCATTAATGGAACTACAACGTACCAGAAAATTTTAAACTCAGAAACTCCTTCAACTCTTGCCGCTTCGATTAACTCAAATGGGAGAGCACGGATAAAGTTTCGCATAAAGAAGGTGCAAAAGCCAGTTTGAAATGCTATATGAAAAGCAA
Source organism: Candidatus Pseudothioglobus aerophilus (assembly GCA_014384565.1). Lineage (GTDB taxonomy): Bacteria > Pseudomonadota > Gammaproteobacteria > PS1 > Pseudothioglobaceae > Pseudothioglobus > Pseudothioglobus aerophilus. Next base: position 41,604 of record JACNFO010000056.1, on the reverse strand, counting down.
CAAGACCCCATACAGAGTTATATAGACCAAGCGAAAGAGAGAGGTCTCTTACTGGAACCATTAATATTTGATAGGGAATAAAGTTGCCAGCAACAAAAAGGAAAAATACCAGTAAATTAAGTTTAAACCTATAAACGCCTAATGCAAAGCCTGTGAGACTTGATAGAACAATTGCACCAATCACAGTTGGTATAGTAATTTTAAAGCTATTTAAAATGTAATAGCCTAAAGGGGAGTCAGTAAAGACAGCAGTGTAGTTTTCAAAAAAATTAATTGAGGTTGGCATACCCCAATAATTACCAGAATTTATATCGACTCCTGAGCGAATAGAGGTCAATGCTACTGCCAAGAGAGGGAGAAGCCAAATAATTATAGAAATAGGCAGCGCTATCTTATAGAGTCGCTGAGTAGATGGCTTGGTTCTTTCAATTGGAGTTGGAAACATAATTAATAACCTTTTTCATCTCGATACAATCTATACAGAATCAGTCCAATATAAACCATCATAATAGCAAGAAGAACTACTGCTATAGCTGCAGAATAGCCCATACGAAAGCCATACTCTGAAAATGCTTTTTCATACATATAATAAGCAAGGACGCGACTAGAGCCCCAAGGACCACCAGCGGTCATAATAGAAATTAAATCAAATGATCTTAGCGCGCCAATCACTGTAACAACAACAGCAATAAAAGTTGCAGGCTTTAACTGAGGGAGTATTACATACCACAACATTTTCCAGCCTCTTGCATTATCTATTCGGCCTGCTTCAATTTGTTCTGGATCGACAGAATTAAGCCCTGTTAAATATAAAATCATACAATAAGCAGTTTGAGGCCATAAGCCCGCTGCAATTATTCCATATGTTGCATAGTCTTCCTCTGCCAAGATAGCAACAGGATTAAATCCAAAGCCTTCTAAGACAACATTTAAAAGTCCGTTTGAAGGGTCATAGAACCAACTAAAAACAAGCCCAACAACAACCTGTGAAATAACAAATGGAAAAAAGAATAGTGATTTGTATATTCTTATACCTCTTACTGTCTGATTAAGAAATAATGCGGCAAAAAGACCAGCTGGAATTGCAAGTATATAAAGGACAAGCCAAATAACATTATTCTTTAATGAGATAAAAAAATATTCATCGTCTAATAACTCTATATAGTTTTCAACACCTATATAGGTTTTTTCACCAAGCCCATCCCATTGGTAAAAACTTAAGCCTATTGATTGAAAAATTGGAAAAATAACATAAAGGGAAAACATGAAGATACCAGGAGCCAAAAAAATCCAAGGCGATAACTTCAATTGATTGTTTTTCCAGAAAGAATACATACATATTCCGAGTTTTGTTGATTAAAAATAAAGTCCCGTGTCAAGAATACTTGAACACGGGACAGAGTAAAACCTTATTGATTAATAAAGTTTTGCACGAGCTTTTTCTAGACGCTCTAGAATCATCTCTAAGCGCTCAGGCTTAACCATGAACTCTTGAAAGTTTTCCATGCCAATAGAGGCCATTTCAGCTTTAGTATCACGATCATAGAACTGAGCAACGCCACCAGGGGCATCGTTATTAAGCATATTAAATGCAGCATTCAAGAACTTGTCATCAACAACGTTAGAACCTGCATTAGTAGGTAACTGACCTAACGCTTCATTCCAAGCAGTCTGAACATCGGCACGCGCAGCATAAGCTAAGAAACGCTTAGCATCAGCTGGATTTTTAGCACCCGCAGTCAAATGAATAGTATCAGTAGGCGCTTCTTCAGCCATAGGAACTCCCGGAGTAATTTCAGGGAATTGGAAGAAACCTAGCTTACTGTCATCTAATCCTAACTCACGCAATGGAGCAACAGCAAAGTTACCCATAACGTACATAGCAGCCTCGCCATTACCCATAGGAGCTAGAGCCTCTTGCCAGCTTAAAGCAGCATGATTTTCAAGGAAAAAGTCTGCATCAATTAGTTGCTTCCAGTTAGCCATAGTCGCACGAACACGGTCATCCGTCCAGGCAATTTCACCTCTAGTTAGAGCCATATGAAATTCATATCCATTTGTACGCAGATTTAAGTAATCAAATACCCCACCAGCAGTCCAAAGATATTTTGAACCAATTGTAATTGGAGTAACACCATTAGCATTTAAAGTTTTACCTGCAGCGATGAATTGATCCCAAGTTTTAGGAACAGCGATACCTAGATTTTCAAAGATATCCTGGCGATAGTAAACACCCCAGTTATAGTATGTGTATGGAATACCCCACTTCTTACCATCCATAGTCATGCCTGGAGCAGATGTCTTCATTAGTGAATAAAGACCTTGATCAGCCCAAACATCATCAATTGGAGCAAACAATCCTGCCTCAACAAACGGACCCATTCTGTTACCTGCATACCAGAACGCTATATCTGGAGCATCGGCACTTAAAAAGTTACGAATTGCAGCTTTATAGCCCTCATGATCAAAAAGATTGTAAACAACGTTTACATCTGGGTTTTCAGCTTCAAATCCATCAATAACTGCCTGAAACGCCGCCTTTGGCGCTGGATCAGACGTGTCACCATTAATGACAATCGTTCCAGCAATAGCTGATGTTCCAGCCAAGATACCGGCTAGAGCGAGAGCTATTTGCGATTTAAATATTTTTTTCATTATTTTTTCTCCTAAATTATAAAAAAACTTCTTTGATTACATACCTCTTGTGGCGTAGATACACCTATATGTCAAATCACTTTAAAGTATACATAAATATGAATTCATGTGCATACATTTGTCCAAATATTAGCACATCGTTCCACTATATGAAACTAAACTAAAAGAAGTCAGTTACAAAGAGGGTAATCAGCTTCTTAAAAAAAACAAACTTTAAAGTGTAAAATATCATTGTCTCTGTTTATCAAGGGCACAGATTGGAAATATGCTTATATAAACAATCAAAGAATCTGTAACTATTTTTAGAAAATAAACTTAGCTTTATTAATTATTTAGGAGAGAAAATATGGGAATGCCAGGACCATTCGAACTGATTATTATTTTAGTTATTGTGTTACTTATTTTTGGCGGCAAACGTCTTAAAAATATTGGTAATGAAGTTGGAGGCGCAATTAAAGGCTTCAAGTCATCTATGAAAGATACTGATGCTGAAAAGAAAGAAGATATTATTGAGGCTCAAGTTGAAGCTGATGATGAAAGCTCTGATAAAAAATCCTAAAAACCAGTTTTTTATAAAGCGATATGTTTGATTTTGGTTTTTGGGAAATTGCCATTATTGGTGTCATTACCCTTATCGTAGTGGGCCCTGAAAGATTGCCAGCACTGGCAAGAAAAGCTGGTCTTTTTGTTGGCAAACTTAACAGGTTCCTCAGTAAAGTTAAAAAAGATATAAATGAAGAGTTAAAAACAGATGAACTAAAAGATCACTTGTCTATGGATGATGAAAAATCAATAATCTCTGATATTACCAATGAAGCCAAATCAAGTGTTGACCTTTTTAATCAAAATGATGCTCAGCAGGATGATTCAAAGTTATGACTATAGATAATGAGGTATCTGAAAAACTACCCTTAGTCCAACATTTAATTGAACTTAGGCGATCACTTCTTCATTCAGTTACTGCAATAGTTATTTTTTTCCTAATATTATTCCCATTTGCTGATGAAATATACACCTTCATAGCGGCGCCAATTGTTCAAGCAATACCAGGCTCCAATCTAATTGCAATTGGTGTAATCTCTCCTTTTTTAACGCCCTTAAAGATGTCATTGATACTGGCTATCTATATTGCAATGCCCTACTTGCTGTATCAGCTATGGATGTTTATAGCCCCAGCACTCTATCGCAATGAGAAAAGGCTAGTTCTGCCTTTGGTCATCTCATCAACAATACTTTTTTATGTAGGCCTTCTGTTCTCTTTTTATATTGTATTTCCAGTTATATTTAACTTCTTAGCGAGTGTTGGCCCTGAATCAGTTAACTTTGCTCCTGATATTCAGTACTATCTTGATTTTATCTTGAAAGTCTCATTCGCCTTTGGAGCTGCCTTTGAAGTCCCAATTGTGACAATCCTTCTTATTATTTTTGGAGCGACTACTGCTGAAAAACTTAAAAAAAATCGCCCTTACATATTCATCGGTTCCTTTGTAGTTGGAATGGTATTAACTCCTCCAGATATTATCTCGCAATTTCTAATTGCAATCCCTATTTGGCTTCTGTTTGAAGCTGGCTTGTTTTTTTCCTCTTTCTTTAAAGTCCGTAAAAATGATCCAGATAAGAGTGCTGCTTCAAAAAATCAATCTAAGGACTGGTATGATAAGTCACATAATGAGATGATGGATGATATTGAAATTGAGATGAACAGCAAAGTAATCGGTACACCAGAAAAAGATAACTAGTATTACTAATCAGCAACATACCTTTGTAATAAGTTAGAAAGCTCTTTCTTTCGACCATCTTCAGCAAAACTTGCGTCAATACTATTGTTAATAAGGCTAATTGCCTGGTCTCTTGAAAGCTCTAGACTGTCATAAAGTGCAAGGAAATTTTCTGTCATGTACCCTCCAAAGTAAGAAGGGTCATCTGAGTTAACTGTTACGCAAACTCCTAAGTCAAGCATATCAAGAATTGTGTGGCTCGCCATAGTATCAAAAACTCTAAGCTTTACATTTGATAGTGGGCAAATAGTTAAGGGCATTTGAGACTCAATCAAACGAAGCATTAGGTCAGGATCATCGATTGCTCTGATTCCATGATCAATTCTTTGAACATTTAAAACGTCCAAAGAGCTCCATATATAACTAGCGGGACCCTCTTCGCCTGCATGGGCAACTAATTTATAACCCATATCTTTTGCTTTGCTGAAAACATTAATAAATTTTTCCGGTGGGTTTCCCATCTCCGCGCTATCCAAACCAACACCATAAATAACATCGGTAAATTGCTCTGAAGATTTTAAAGTTTCAATAGCACTTTCCTCACTAAGGTGTCTTAAGAAACACATAATCAATCTAGAGGTTATCCCAAGCTTCGCTTTCCCATCAGCTAGCGCCTCTGCAATGCCGCTTACTATAGTTTCAAAAGGAACGCCTCTTACAGTGTGCGTTTGAGGGTCAAAAAATGGCTCTACATGCATCACATTCTGCTGGCTACACATCAATAAGTAAGCCCATGTTAGGTCATAAAAATCTTGCTTATGGAGCAAAACCTCAGCGCCCTGATAATAAATATCTAGAAAATCTTGAAGATTTGAGAATTGATATGCTTTTTTTACCTCATTAACGCTATTAAAAGGTAATTGGATTGAATTTCTCTTTGCCAGCCTAAATAATAGTTCTGGCTCTAGTGTGCCTTCTATATGAAGATGAAGTTCAATTTTTGGAAGACCATTCAGCCACTTGTGAGAAATCTCTGACATAATTTTTTTCTAAAAAAAATCGCGCCCTAAGCAAAGCCTAGGACGCGATTAGTAATATTACTTAATAAACCTTTACTAGTTAGGGTACTTAGCGTCAATACCTTCTACATAAAAGTCCATTGTAAGTAGGTCAGGATAGTTAGGTGGAGTTTCACCTTCTGCTAACCATGCACTACCATCTTGTTTGTTTATTGGACCTGTAAATGGATGAATCGCGCCCATTGACAAATCAATAATTGCTTTTGAAGCTTCATTTCTAACTTCAAAAGGCATTGAATTATTCATAGGAGCAAACTTAACCATTCCTGAATCAACTCCATGGAAGACATCAGTTGAAGTCCAAGTGCCATCTTTAACAGCCTGAACACGCTCTAAGTAATAAGGACCCCAATCATCAATAATTCCAGTTAATTGAGCATTTTTACCCCACTCACGCATGTTTGAAGCTTGGCCAAAAGCATAGACACCTTTCTCTTCAGCAACTGTCATAGGAGCAGTTGAATCAGTGTGTTGCATTAGAATGTCCGCACCTTGAGCTATAAGAGCATTGGCAGCGTCAGCTTCTTTACCTGGATCGTACCAAGAATAAACCCAAACGATCTTAATTTCAATATCAGGATTTACTGACTTAGCAGCTAGATAAGCAGAGTTAATTCCTCTGATTACTTCAGGGATTGGGAAAGATGCAATGTAACCAATAACATTAGTCTCAGTCATTCTTCCTGCAATCTTACCAATAACGTGTCTACCTTCATAAAATCTCGCAGAATAAGTAGATATATTATCAGTAGGACGCATATAACCTGTTGCGTGCTCAAATTTAACATCTGGATAACGCGCCGCAACCTTTACTGTTGGGTTCATGTAACCAAATGATGTTGTAAAAATAATATCATTTTTTCTGGCAAGACTCGTAATAACACGCTCTGAATCTGAGTTTTCCTCAACACTCTCAACAGTAGTAACGATTACGTCATCACCCATCATTTCTTTTACATATTTTGCGCCTTGATCATGTGCAAAAGTCCACCCATGGTCTCCTGTTGGACCAATATATACAAAAGCAGCTTTAACAGGGTCAGCATAAACATTACTAGTAAATGCTAAAACTACGCTTAATATCGAGAGCTTAACAACACTCGACAAACTTCGATTAGACATACTTATTCTCCTTTAAGTTATTTAACAATTTTCTTACTTTTTTACTTCGTACAAAACTTTATTTATCAAACTAAGTTGTTGAATGAAATATTCTACCCAAACAATTAGGGACTGTGCGATTTGTTTTATTTTTTAATCTCATTCTAAGACTAACAAGAATAACAATGGTTGCCAAGTAAGGGAGCATAGATAGATATTGCGCACTCACATTGATGTTTAATCCTTGAGCATGAATCTGCAGGATAGTTATTCCTCCAAATAAAATTGCTCCAAAAATAATTCTAAAAGGCTGCCACGAGGCAAAAACAACAAGACCTAAAGCGATCCACCCTCTTCCAGCAGTCATGCCTTCTCCCCATATAGGAACTTGCACGAGTGATAAAAATGCGCCTCCAATTCCAGCCATAGCGCCGCCGAATAAAATAGCCATCACTCTGTATCGAACAACGTTATGACCAATCGCATGAGCCGCATCATGATTGTCGCCAATGGCGCGTAATATTAGACCCTGCTTCGTCTTAAATAGGAACCACCAAACTAAGTAAACCATAAAAAATGCCAAATACACAAGAGGATTAAATGAAAAAAGTAAAGGCCCTAAATAAGGAATATCAGATAGATATGGAATTGGAACTGCTGTGATGAGTTGAATTGTTTCCTCTGTATACCCTCTGCCCGCAAAAGCAGCAAAACCCAAGCCAAAAAGAGTTAGAGCAAGCCCAGTTGCAACCTGATTTGTAAGCAGGAATTGCGTCAAAAAAGCAAAAATAGATGCTATGACCATTCCCCCAAGCATTGCAGACAGAACAGCTAAATAGGGGTTTTGAGTATGTGACATAACTACAAAGCCGAGGAGCGCTCCAACGATCATCATGCCTTCAACTCCTAAGTTTAGAACACCTGAGCGCTCTACTAATAATTCACCGATAGCGGCGAATATAAGGGGCACTGAGGCAATACTTATTCCAATAATGATATTAATAAATAGACTTTCATTCATAATCTTTAGTTTTTAGTTTTAAAAAGTACAACTTTATATTTAATTAATATATCGCAGGCCAAGAAATAAAACAAAAGCATGCCTTGAAAAATTTGCGTTATCGAGCTTGGTAAATTGTATTCAATTTGTACATTCTCACCGCCAACATAGCTAAGTGCAATTAGTAGCGCTGAAAATAAAACTCCGACCGGATGAAGTCTTGCCAAGAATGCAACAATGATTGCAGTAAAGCCATAAAATTGGGGCAGTCCTGGAGTAAGTTGTCCAGCAGGGCCGGCCGCCTCAAAGAGGCCTGCAAGACCAGCCAGTCCGCCCGATATAAGCAGTGAATACCAAACAGTTTTATTGTCATCAAATCCAGCAAATTTTGCAGCACGAGGTGCGCTACCTGATATTTTTATTTGCATACCAAACATATGCTTTTTAATTCCAAACCAAGCAACAAGCGAGAGAATAATTGCGACAATCAAACCAATATGTAATCGAGTGCCTTCCCAAATTATTGGCAGCATTGCACTATCATGAAAAATCCTACTTTCAGGAAAATTAAAGCCCGATGGGTTTCGAAGAGGTCCTTGAAGCATTGCGCTTAAAAACAAAACGGCAACGTAGGTCAACATTAAAGTTACTAGGATTTCATTAACCTGGTACCTAATTCGCAGAAAGGCTGCAATGCCCGCATAAAGCATGCCCCCTAAAATACCCGCTACTGTCATCAATGGGAGCAGCCATAAAGCCTCAACATTATAAAAATAGAGTCCAACCGCGCTGCCTGCAATTCCTCCCATCACGTATTGACCTTCTGCACCAATATTCCAAATACCTGCTCTAAATCCAATTGACAAGCCAAGCCCAATAATCATCAAAGGTGCTGCCTTAACAAGCAGCTCTGAAAAATAGTAAGAATCAATTAAAGGCTCTACAAATAGAGTAAAGAAGACGCTTGATACTGGAATGTCTACTAATATAAAGACAAATATTAAATAAGCTGATAGAGCAGTAAGCGTGAGAGCCAATAGAGGTGACAACAGAACCATTGCTGTAGAATTCTCAACTCTTGGAATAAGTCTAATCATTGGGTTTTTCCTCCAACCATGAGCTGAGAAATCTTCTCTAACCCTTTACTCTTCATGTCCACAGCATCAGAAAGCTTTCCTTCAGATAGAACATGGATTTTGTCACATAAACTTAATATTTCATCCAAGTCTTGGGAAATAATCAATATAGCTGAGCCTTTATCAGCCAATTCAATCAAAGCCTGATGAATATTGTTAGCAGAGCCCGCATCAACCCCCCAGGTAGGCTGAGCAACAATTAATAATTCTGGATTTTGAATAAGCTCTCTTCCAACCATAAACTTTTGTAGGTTTCCTCCAGAAAGTGATTTGGCTAACATTCTGCTTGAAGGCGTTTGCACATCAAAGGTATCGATAACATTTTTTGAATGCGTTGCAACTTTTTTCCAGTCAATGACATCATTGCTCGTCATTTCAGTTGAATCTGGCCTGCTTAGTAACATATTTTCATCTAACGACATATCTGGAACTGCGCCGTGGCCAAGCCTTTCTTCAGGAACAAAGAACATAGAAAGCTGTCTTCTTTCGTGCGAGTTTAGAGTGCCAATATCTTGGCCATTAAAATTCAAAGTTGTTTTGGGTGACGAAATTTCGCCAATAAGCAGCTCCATCAACTCATCTTGGCCATTTCCAGCAACACCTGCTATACCAACAATACTTCCCTTATTAATTTTTAAAGCGATATTATTAAGATTAACTCCATATATATCATCACTCTTTCGACTTAAATTATCGATTGAAAAAATACTCTCGCCAACAGCTATATTAGCTCTGGCAAGCTCGGTTAGTTTTTTTCCAATCATCATTTCTGCAAGTTCTTTTTGGCTATGCTCCTGAGGTATACAGCTTTGGACTAATTTTCCACCTCTCAAAATTGTTGCTTCACTGCATATTTCACGGACCTCTTCAAGCTTATGAGAAATATATAAGATAGCGCATCCATCTGCCGCAAGCTTTTTAAGAGTTACAAATAAATCGGCTACTTCTTGAGGGGTCAAGACTGAAGTCGGTTCATCCATAATAAGTAACTTTGGGTTTTGCATTAAGCAGCGAATAATTTCAACACGTTGACGCGCACCAACCGAGAGATCACCAACAACTTGTTGTGGGTTAATATCTAAGCCATATTGCTTTGAATACTTAATTATTTGCTCAGAAAAATTGTCATTTAGACCGACACTATCAAGTCCGAGAATTATATTTTCTTCAACAGTTAACGATTCAAATAATGAAAAGTGTTGAAAGACCATTGCTATTCCATTTTCTCTAGCTTGAAAAGGGCTTTTAGGACTATATTCATTATTAGCCCACTTCATTTCACCGCTATCTGGTGATAACGAGCCATATATAATTTTCACTAGAGTTGACTTACCAGCTCCATTTTCACCAAGCAAGGCGTGAATACTTGAATCCTTAATTCTAAGCGAAACATTATCGTTAGCCTTTAAATCTCCATAAGACTTAGTAATATTGGATACTTCTAATTGATATTTCATACAGATTCAGGTTGTCTTTTATGTTCTATAAAGTTAATTAAATCCATTGCAATAGTTACGGCAATTGCAGCAGGTGATTTTAAGAATTTTTGCTTGTCTCCTATTGGACAGATAAATTTATTAATCACTTCCTCAGAAAAATTCTTTTGATGAAAACGATCTCTAAATTTTTTCCCCTTAATTTCTGAACCAATCATACCCAAATAACTGAAGTTATTTTGAGTAATCATTTTTTCACAAATCTCGAAGTCAATTTGATGGCTGTATGTAATTACGAGACAATAGCTACTGTCTGGCAAGTCAGGAATGCTCTGAACAAAGTCATCACAAATAATATCTATTTGAGATGTATCTCCTTGATATTTATCAAATTGTTCTGCTCTATCATCAACCCAATAAATCTTAATAGGTAGGTTAATTAAAATTGGCATCAGAGCTCTTGAAATATGTCCAGCTCCAAAAATGACTACTGGCTGAACTTCGCTAGTCAAGACTTTTTCAAAGCAAACTTCAGTTAAAGCGCCTGACTGATTTTCAAATTGCACTATAGTAGGACTATCAGAAAGTAACAAAAGATCTTTAGCGCTTTTTGTAATCAAGCTAGAGATTTTTTTGTCATCAATATTTGGAGATAAATTACCATCTAGGTAGACAAATTTTTTACTGCTAAATTCAATTTCAGAGTTACTATCTACAATTGTAGCAACTATAAAATCTTCATTATCTTGAAGTAAGTTTGATACTGTTTTGATCCATGAATTTGTTGCGTCAGACTGAATAAAACTTTCAAACATGACATTCACATAGCCTCCACAACACTGCCCAAGTGAGGCGCCAAGAGGATATTTTTTTAAATAAGTACCATTAGAATTAAGACTTAATAATTCTTCAGCAAAAGATAAGGCTTTAAATTCTAAATTACCGCCACCGATACTGCCAAAAACTGACTCAGCTCCAGAGAAGACAATCTTATCTCCATTAGAGCAAGGGGTTGAGCCCTTAGTTGAAATAATTGTTAACAATACAAAGCCATTATTTAAAGCACTTGCCGTCTTCACTGGCTTCAACCAACTATTCATAGCCTATTACTTAAGACTCTTATTGAGATTAAAGAATACTTGCTCAAAAGTTGCAGGAGCATTTAGGCCAGTTTGCATTTCATTATCTGCATTATAAATAGCATTTTTTATCGCCAGCCAAGCTGATATTGCAAGCATCAAAGGAGGCTCTCCAACTGCTTTAGATTTATGAATTGTATTTTCATGATTAGAAATATTAGGCTTAATTTTGACCTCAAAATGCTCAGGCGTATCGCCGATTGCAGGGATTTTATAGGTCGATGCGCCCATCGTTAAAAGTGCCCCAGAATCATTCCATTTGAGCTCCTCAGAGCAGAGCCAGCCCATACCCTGAATATATCCTCCAACTATTTGCCCCATATCAATTGCTGGGTTAAGTGATGCGCCAACATCATGCAAAATATCAACTGCTAACAACTTATACTCACCAGTCAAACAATCAACTATAACTTCACTAACGCAGGCACCATATGAATAATAGTAAAAAGGATGACCTTTTTGTTTAACCGCATCAAAGAAAATTTTTGGTGTTTTATAAAAGCCATTACTAAAAAGTTCTACTCGATTTAAATATGCTGTTGACACAAATTCATCAAACGCTATCTTTTTCTTACCAATAATAACAAAAGAGTCTTTAAACTCAATATCACTATTACCTTCGCCATAGAAATCTTTCGCAAAAGTAGTTAAATTTCTCTTAATTCTTAAGCACGCCTCTCTAGCAGCCATACCATTTAAATCTGAACCAGAGGATGCAGCAGTTGGTGATGTATTTGGAACTTTAGCAGTAGAAGTAGCTGAGACCTTTACTCGCTCTAGATTAACACCGAATTCATTAGCAACAACCTGCGCAACTTTAATAAATAGGCCTTGGCCCATTTCAGTCCCTCCATGATTAATATATATACTTCCATCTTTATATACATTTACCAATGCGCCAGCTTGATTTAATAATTGAGTGGTAAAAGAAATACCAAATTTCACAGGGGAAAATGCCAATCCTTTTTTAAGATATTTACTTGTTTTATTAAACTTTTCAATACTTTCTCTTCTAACTAAATAATTACTGTCTTCTATAAGTTCACTAGAGAGCTCATTAATAATATTATCTTCGACAACTTGATCGTAAGGCGTCACGTTATTTGTATCCTTTTGATAATAATTTAATTTTCTAATTTCAAGAGCATCAACACCAATATTCATAGCTATTTCTTCAATAATATTTTCTATAGCAAGCATCCCTTGAGGTCCACCAAAGCCTCTAAACGCTGTGTTTGAAGCGGTATTTGTTTTGCATAAAAAACCCCTAAAAGTAGCATTTGGCAAGAAGTATGTATTATCAGCATGGAATAAAGCTCTAGAAACTATTGCTTTAGATAAATCAAGTGAGTAGCCACATCTTGCTGCAAGATCTATCTCAATCCCCAAAATTTTCCCGTCATCACTATAGCCAACTTTATAATCTGCCTTGAAATCATGCCTCTTTCCAGTGAGCAACATATCATCTTTTCTAGAGAGCCGAGCCTTTATAGGAAGTTTAATTTGCTTTGCAAATATAGCGCAAACACACGCAAGTTGAGATGAATCTGTCTCTTTACCACCAAAGCCACCGCCCATTCTTCGAGTAATTACTTCGATTGCATTTTGAGGAACATCTAAAACATGCGCAACTAGATGTTGGACTTCTGTAGGGTTTTGAGTCGAAGAATGAACTACCATCTCGTTGTCCTCTGTTGGAATTGCCAGGGCAACCTGTCCCTCAAGATAATAATGCTCTTGACCGCCAATAGATAGTCTTCCATTTAGCTTATTTTTTGATGAATCTATAGCTTTATTTGAATCTCCTATAGAGACTACTAGTGGTTCATCAAGAAAGCTTTTTTTAGCCATTGCCTGATCAATAGTAACTACAGCCTCTAGCTCCGTTACATTTGAGGTGATTAAGAGCGCAGCTGTTCTTGCATTCTCATGACTATCTGCTAAGACAGCAGCAATTGCTTGGCCAAAGAATAAAACCTCTTTATCAGCCAAAATAGGCTCGTCATGTTTAATCGCTCCTATATATAGATTTTCTATATCTTTTGCCAGGAGAATACTATGAACGCCGTCAGCTTTTAGAGCATCTGTAATATCAATCTTATTTATTTTTCCACGCGCAACATTACTTAACGCAAATGCAACATGAAGAGTGCCTTTTGGGACCGGCATATCATCAATATAAGTTGCACTTCCCTGGACATGCATATGAGCACTATCGTGAGCAATTGAGTCGCCAATTATTGAACCCTTAAGTTGAGCAGAATTTTTTATATTTTTATTAATTTTTGCTTACTCCTTGAATTAACTTGATTGTGAATATTCTGCAAGATTTTCAACTGGCTGATCTTGATACATCAATATAGTTTTTTTAATTAAGTTTGCTGATACTTGTAATCGGTATTCTGAAGTTGCTCTGACATCAGTAAATGGAGAAAATTCTTCTTTCAAAACCTTATAAGATAATGCAGCTATATTATCTTCTTGCCAATTCTTTACTAAAAAATTCTCAAGTCTATTTGATCTTTGAGGTATTCCTGACATGCCTCCAAAGGCGATCTTAAATGATTCTGGCTTATTGTTAGTGGACGTAATATTTATTGCCATGCATACAGCTGAAATATCATCCTCGTATCTTTTAGACATTTTATGAGTAATAAGACGCTGATTTTCATTAGGCTTTGGAATGATAATACTTTCAATAAATTCACCTTGCTGAATAACAGTTTTTTTATAGGTAATAAAAAAATCTTCTAAATTAATAGTTCTGCTAACAGGGCCTTTTCTGAGCTTTAATTTTGCATCTAAAGCAATTAAGACTGGGGGCATATCTCCTATAGGTGAAGCATTAGCAATGTTGCCTCCAATAGTCGCCCAATTCTTTATGGGTAAAGAGGCAAAGCGTTGCAAAAAAGGACCTAAGTCAGGCCAGTTACTTATAAGACTAGATGCGGCATCCTCATAACTTACAGCAGCTCCAATCTCTAATTCTTTAGCGTTATCTTTAATCTCCTTTAATTCAATAACTTGATTAACGCTAACGATATGTGAAAACTCTTTCATTGCTTGAGTAATCTCTAGGCTGAGATCGGTTCCTGCGGCAATAATATTTGCTGAAGTGCTATTAATTAGAACATTAGAGAGCTCATTTATCGTTGAGGGAGCATCATATTTAATTGTTTTATTACTCTTTTTATAACTTAAACTTATGTGCTTAGGATTATTTAATTCTCCTAAAATCTTGGTAATATTCTTCTGATTTTTTTTATAGTAGTCTAAGGGTTCGTCACTTTTCTCATTAAACATTGAAAATGCAGCTGCAATTATTGGTTTATAGCCAGTGCACCTGCACAAGTTACCTGATAGAGCTTCGTTTATTTGATGCAGATCTACTGAGTTTTTATTTTGATATAAGGCAAATAACGACATAACAAAGCCAGGCGTGCAAAAGCCACACTGTGAACCGTTTTCTAGCACCATTGCTTTTTGAGAAGGATGCAGCTTGCCCTCCTCAGCCAACCCCTCAACAGTAACTAAATGTTTGCCAACTAGTCCATAAGCCAATGCCATGCATGTATTTATACTTTTATACTCAATATTACTAGACTTATTATTAGTAACAATCTCACCAATAACTGCAGTACAAGCGCCGCAATCTCCAGAAGCGCAGCCCTCCTTAGTTCCAACAAGCTGATTATCTCTTAACCACTCTAGGACAGTAGTATTTGGATTTATTGCGCCAAGATCTGTTGGCGTAGAGTTTTGATTCAGCAAAAAATACATTAGCTTCCTCGATAGGTTGAATAACTATAAGGGGAAATTAAAAGAGGTACATGGTAGTTTTCACTCTTTTCACTAATATAGAAACGAATAATGACATCTTTTAAAAAAGGGCACTTAATATTTTTAGCTTCATAATAATCATCCACTATGAATTCAAGCTCATAACAACCCTCATCAAATTCTTCTTCTGACAACAAAGGTTTATCACAACGCCCATCTAAGTTCGTTTTTATTGATTTAAGATGTACTGAATTTTTACCATCTCTTCGATATAAATTTATCGCCACTCCACTTGCAGGAACTCCTGCAGAGGTATCTAATATATGTGTTGTAAGTTGTCCCATTATGCCTTCCTTATTTTTGGTAAATATTTTGACCTAAAATATAAACCTCTTTAATTAGTCTATCATCACCTAAAGTCATTAAATTAAATAATATATCGTTAATATCCTCTGAGGTTTCGAGTTTATTTTTTATTAATTCTGTTGCCTTTAAATCAATAACAATAAAGTCTGCCTCCTTATTAGGCTCAAAGTTACCAATACGATTATCCATATCAAGTACTTTCGCTGCAGCTAGAGTTGTCAGATAAAAAGCTTTAACAGGATCTAAATTATAATTATTTAGTCGACATATTTTGTAAGCTTCATTCATTACCTGGAACATTGAAAAGCTGTCACCGCCGCCAACATCTGATGCAAGTGCAGTACCTATTCCAAAAGCCTCTAATTTATCAAGTTCAAATAGACCGCTACCAAGGAATAGATTGGATCTTGGACATAGTGCTACCTTAGAGCCTGAATCAGCAATACGTTTATATTCTTCATCAGTATTATAAATGCAATGACCAAAAACTGAATTAGGTCCTGATAGATTGAAATTATCATAGACATCAAAGTAGTTTTTTGAGTCTGGAAAAAGCTCTTTTACCCAGCCAATTTCATCAATATTTTCATTAAGATGTGTTTGCAGAAGAACGCCTTTATTTCCATTATTATCTGAATATTCTTCTAATAAATTAGCAGCCTGTACTAATTGCTCAGAAGAAGATGTAGGAGCAAATCTAGGCGTAACGGCGTAACTCATTCGCCCTCTATTGTGCCATTTTTCAATCAACTCTTTCGAATCAAAATAACTACCATCCACACTATCACAAAGAGCCTCTGGCGCATTTCTATCCATCATAACTTTACCGGCCACCATTCTAAGCTTCAGTTTTTCTGCTGCCGTGAAAAAAATATCTACAGATTGCTTGTGTGAGGTACAAAAAGTCATTGCTGTTGTAGTACCATTTTTAATAAGCTCATCAAGAAACAAATCTGCAACCTTCGCGGCATAAGTTTCATCTGAAAACTTTTGCTCTTCAATAAATGTATACTTATTAAGCCAGTCTATAAGGCTTGCTCCATAGGAGGCTATAACTTTATATTGAGGATAATGCACATGGGTGTCAATGAAGCCAGGCATTATTAAACTGTCCTTAAAGTGAGTCGATGATTTAGCGTTTGGCCACTTTGAAGAAATTTGATTGAAGTCTCCAACCTCAATGATACTTCCAGAATCATTGTCAACAACCATAAGGCCATCAACAAAATAGTTTGGCTCTAGCACCCCATTACTTTCAGTGCAGTGGTAAATTGCTCCTCGATAATGGTTGTATTCGCTCACTGATTTGCCTCAATCCAAATCCCTAATTTCGCTCTCTCTTCATCGGTCATATTTGTATTGTTAATTAAGGGCATTGCTTTAGATAAAACAGACTGCTGATATATCTGATTCTTATGGGCAATAATTTTTTCTTTAGTATCCAACATAATCCCATTAGGCGCAATCGCAAAGGCTTTGTTTGCAGGCTTTGCAGCATGGCAACTCACACAATGTTTTTCAATGATGGCTTGGGCCTCAGCAATAGTTACGATCTCTTGGCTATTATCTTGCATCTTAATTGGTGATGGCGCTAGAGCATAAATCAAACCAAAGGTTGAGATAACTATAATGGCGATTAGACTATTTTTAGCTTTACCAACTCCTCTTAAATTAAAGTAGTGGCGAACCATTACCAAAACTCCAATAACAGCCATTAGTATTACCCAGCCATAATCTCCACTATAAATTGTAGGGTAATGGCCACTTATCATCATAAATAAAACGGGTAAGGTAAAGTAATTGTTATGACGAGAGCGGAGATAACCTATTTTTCCCAGTTCTAAACTAACTTCAGTGGAGTTTTCACAAGCATCAACTAATTTTTTTTGAACTGGAATAATTACAAAGAAAACATTGGCAACCATTACCGTTCCAATCATTGAGCCAATTTGCATATAAACGGCTCTAGGATTAAAAATATTGCTATAAAAATATGCAAATAATGCAATTACTATAAAAATAATAGCTAAAAAAATTGCGGATTTAGTTACCAACTTTGACTTACATAAAAGATCATAGATAAGCCAAAAAAGTAACAGTCCTAAGAGACTTAAACCAACGCCATATAATGCAGATATTGAGCTATTGGTAGCTAAGAGATAAGTGCTAGCATTAAAATAATAGATAACTGAAAGCAGTGAAATTCCAGAAAGCCAAGTAACGTAAGCTTCCCATTTAAACCAGTGCAAAGGTTCTGGGAGGGTTTGAGGATATTTCTTATATTTTTCTAAATGATAAAAGCCACCGCCGTGAACTGCCCATAAGTTACCAGCTATCTCGTCTCTATTATTTAATCGGTCAAGTTTATTTTCAAGCCAATTAAAATAAAAGGAAGCACCAATCCAAGCTATACCTGCAATTATATGGAGTAATTTCAAAACTAGACTGAGCCAGTCCATTAGATATATTTGCATCATAAGCTAAGCTCCACATAAATACTAACATCTTCAATTTTACTAACAGTGCACTGCTTTATACTGTCTTTGTCAACATTGTGTTTCCTGTCTATCACCACGAATTGAGCGTTATCTTTTAAACTAATTAAAGGAAAGTGCCAAACTCCTCTTGAATAACTTATGCCTTGATCACCATCCGTAATAAAAGCCTTAATATTTTCAATGACAGGCTCTTGTGATGGAGGCGCGACAACAACTATAAATGGCGTGTTATTTTTTGGGATAAATGTCTGACTAAAAAAAGGATGATTCTCGAGCATAGTAATTTGAAGAGGAAACCGCCTCTTCTTAGCAACAAAAATATGGACACTGGTTTCTCCCTCTGCCTCCTTAGTATCTAATTTTACAATATCAGGAAACTTGGATGCAAAACCATCATTAATTGTAATAGATTCTTTATTTTCAGTACTAAGCACTTCGCCAAATAGTTGGAAATTATCTGCAGTTAGAACCTCAGGAGTTAGTTTTAAAGTATTCATATCTAGGTAAATTTTCCAATAAGTTTCAACCTGGCTATGCCGCCATCTGGATATATATCAACACGGACATGAGTAAACACATCATTATGAAGTATGTCCGAACCTTTAAAAACATGCATTTGGTTTATCTTTAATTTTTTTCCTTCAATAAGTTTATTCCAAGTTTTACTATTTTCTTTCAAAGTTTTATCATCTTCACCGGGTGAATTGGAAGTTGATATTGAGAAAGTATCTGGAAAATTACCTTTAAAAAATTTCGTATCAACTACTACTTCCTCAGCAGTTGCAGGCTTAGAGAGCGCAATAATTCCCCAGTCGTTCCCAGGCTTTCTTCGCCGCCTTGTTTCCCATCCATCAGCCATACTTAAAGGCTCATGCTTTTCTAAAACATTACTTAAACTTCCAAAGTGCTCATCATTTGCAAAGATCGCTTTCGCACCACTTTCTTTTGATATTACGTTCGTACCATTAATTTCATACTTCTTCTCATCAACCCATATCTCACCATAAGCCCTGAAACGAGCAATTCCACCATCTGGGAATAATGTAATTTTTAAATGCGTAATTGGCTTTGATGAAGCGCTATTAAATAAATTTTTTGAGTCACCCTCTAGGGATTCTTTAGTAACAAGATCAAACCATTCTGAAACTGCGGTGCCATCAACAACTAAGTCATCAGTAGTTCCTCCTGGCACAGAGCAGCCTTGAACAGAAATTGCAGGTGCAAAATTCCCAGTAAAGTGAGTTGTATCAATATTAAAGTTATTAATAATAGATTCAGCGCCTAACCTAATAAAACAAAAGTCATTTTTCCCATCTCGCCGCCTTCGGCTCTCCCAGCCATCCATCCACTTACCATTTATATCGTATTTGTCTTCAATCCAAACAGGCTCACTTGATTGGAGCATACGGCCTGAGTCTGCAAAAAATTCATCACTACAATAAACAACTTTAGTACCAAAACTTGCACTAGCAACATCAATCTGGTTATCAGATTCCATAAATCTCCTTAATTCTTAGCCACGCTATTTTATTAATCTCATCTAGAGCATTTAATCTTTCTTGATTTTTTGAATTGTCTTTTCGCTCTTTAAACTGCGAAATGATGGCAGATTTATTTTTTTCTTTAACGGCCATAATAAAGGGGAAGTCAAATTTAGCAAAGTACTCCCTATTAAGCTCTTCAAAAAGCTCAATTTCAGAGTCAGAGCAATCACTTAATCCAGCAGATTTTTGTTCAGTAGTTGAGAAATCAGTAAGTTCATTATTTTGGGCTTTTTTGCCTGCCAAAGTTGGGTGAGCTGCTATCAAGTTATCCTGTAAGTCAGAATCTGCATTCAGCATAGTATTTGAAAGTAATTCATGAAATTTTTCTAAACTATTATATTTTTCATCGGCTAAAACTAGAGGTAACGATTTTTCTACAAACCAAGGAGTATGCTCATACAGGTTTTCAAAAGTTTCTAAAAACGCTTCTGCAGATTGTTGCGCTAAATTGAATGGTAATTCCATCTCTTGCCCTTTTTAAAAATTCTTATACCAATGGTTAGCAATTTCTCTGCGCGAGCAAAGCCAAACGTTATCATAAGTTTTAACATATTCTAAAAATCGTCTCATAGCCATAATTCTTCCAGGGCGCCCTAGTATTCTCGCATGCATTCCAACTGACATCATTTTCGGACTTACCTCTCCCTCAAGATACAGCGCGTCAAAAGTATCCTTTAAATAGTTAAAGAACTGGTCTCCAGAATTAAATCCCTGAGGTGAAGCAAACCTCATATCATTTACATCGAGAGTGTAGGGAATAATTAAATGCTTTTTTTCAGAGCCAAATTCATTTGACCAGTAAGGCAAGTCGTCGTCATATGTGTCACTATCATAAAGAAACCCCCCCTCTTCCACAATCAGCTTTCTTGTATTTGGACTATTTCTTCCGGTATACCATCCTTCTGGTCTTTTTCCTAAGTATTCTGTCAAAACAGAAATACAGTCTTTTATATGCTCTCGCTCTATTTTTTCATCAACAAATTGATAATCTATCCATCTAAATCCATGCGCACAAATATCATAATTTTGTTCTACCAAATAATCTGCAAGTTCTCGATTACGAGCAATGGCAAGAGCCACAGCAAAGATAGTTACTGGGACATCGAATTCTTTAAAAAGGTTTAATATTCTCCAAACACCTGCTCTTGAGCCATACTCATAAATGGACTCCATACTCATATGCCTAACGCCTTGATAAGCATTAGCTCCAACAATCTCTGAAAGGAATGCTTCTGATGCATTGTCTCCATGCAAAATTGAATTTTCTGCACCTTCTTCATAATTCAACACAAATTGAACTGCAATACGGGCTTTATTTGGCCATTTGGGGTGGATTGGATCCTTACCATAGCCCACCATATTTCGGGGGTAGCTGTTAAGACTTTGAATAATTTTTTTATTCATAATAATTCCTAGTTATGTATGAAACTAGAGCCATTATTTTTAAGTGAAGTACTCATAAATTGATATTTAAATAATTATTTAATTATATGCATAAATGTATTAATAATTATTGTAAACAATTTTTTTTCACTTTGAATTTAAAAATGATTATTTGTACTTGTATATTCAAGAATACTTAAACTATATAGTTAATTATTTGAACTATAAGAAATAGATTGAAAATACATTGAAATTTTTTTGACAAAGGACATCATCAAGAATAGAATACTAGCAACTTGAGATTTTATTTCTATATACTTTTAATATAAAGCTTGAGTTAAAAACAAAGGTATTTTTAGACTATCTTTATTTTAATGATGGTTTTTGTTCTATTGAAAAAATTAAGATTAACAACTAAGGAGAAGTACACAATGAAAAACACGAAACATTCACATTTTGGTGGATTTATCAAAAAAACTGGTCTAGCAATAATAGCTACAACAATTGCATTATCAGCGTCAATTGCTCAAGCTGATATTAAGCCTGCTGTAGTTTATGATACTGCTGGTAAGAATGACAAGTCTTTTAACGAGGCGGTCTTCAATGGCATCATGAGATTTGCTAATGATACTGGTATTGCTGTTACTGAGCTAGAGCCTACTAATGAAGCGATGATGGAGCAAAGCCTTAAGAAGTTTGCACAACGCGGGTATAGTCCAGTTGTAGCCGTAGGTTTTACTATGGCAAACGCTGTTGCTGCTGCTGCTGCAGAGTATCCTGATACTCAGTTCACTATCATTGATGGTGTTGTAGATGCTCCAAACGTTCAAAATGTTGTCTTTAAAGAGCAAGAAGGATCTTTCCTTGTTGGTATTATGGCTGCTATGGCATCAAGCACCGGCACTGTAGGCTTTGTTGGTGGCATGGATATTCCATTAATTAGTCGCTTTGAGTGTGGTTATAAGCAAGGTGTTGCTCATCAAGATAGCTCAATGACTGTATTAGCTCAGATGACTGGATCAACTCCAGCTGCTTGGGGTAACCCGACTAAAGGTGGTGAAATTACTCGTAGCCAAGTTGAAAATGGTGCTGACGTAGTTTATGCTGCTGCTGGTGGAACTGGAATGGGTGTTTACCAAACTGCTGCAGACATGGGTGTGTTAGCAATTGGTGTAGACTCTAACCAAAACTACATTCAACCTGGAACAATGCTTACGTCTATGTATAAGAAAGTTGGATTAGCCGCTTACGAGAGTTTCGAAGCTGCTATGAACGGCACTTGGGAAGCTGGTTTTAAAGTGAACGGTGTTGCTGAAGATGGTGTTGGCGCTGCAATGGATGAGTACAATGCAGATCTAGTTTCTGCTGAAATGCTTGCCGCAGTTGAAACTGCAAGAGCTGGAATTATTGATGGTTCTATTGTGGTTCATGACTACATGAGTGATAATACCTGCCCTTTATAAGAAGCAGTTTTTATTCTTAAAAAACATCCGGCTCTAGGGCCGGATGTTTTTTTTTAAACTTTAATATGTATTTTTTATAAAACTATATATTAAAGTTACAAATTCATACAACTATAATAATTACATATTTTTATATAAATATTATCTATGACTAAGTCAAACATTGCTATTGAACTTATAAATGTTGACAAACATTTTGGTGCTGTGCATGCAAATGACAAGGTCAACCTGAGCGTTAAAACTGGAACAATACATGGCATTGTCGGTGAGAATGGAGCGGGTAAATCCACTCTAATGAGTATCTTGTACGGCTTTTATCAGGCCGACTCTGGACAAATTAAAGTCTTTGATAAAGACTTTAGAGCTACTAGCTCAAAACAATCCATTGAAGCAGGAATTGGAATGGTTCATCAACATTTCATGCTGGTTGATAATTTTACCGTTCTTGAGAATGTCATTCTCGGCAGTGAGGGTGGCGCATTAATTACAGAAAGCCTAGCAAATGCTCGAGTTGAGCTGACTAGACTTGCTAAAGAATATGGGTTGGAAGTTGAACTAGATATTGCAGTAGAAGAGCTCTCTGTTGGAATGCAGCAACGCGTCGAAATCTTAAAGGGTCTTTACAAGGGCGCTAAGGTTTTAATACTTGATGAACCCACAGGAGTCTTAACGCCACAAGAGTCTGATGAGTTATTTCGTATTTTTGAAGCTCTTAAGAATGAAGGCGTTACGATTATATTAATTACTCACAAGCTTCGAGAAATTATGAATATCACAGACCATGTATCGGTCATGAGAGCGGGCAAGATGGTAGCCCATAGGGAGACAAGTAAAACCAACCCTGAAGAGCTTGCAGAGTTAATGATTGGTAGAAAAGTACTTCTAAATATTAAGAAGTCTAAAGCAAAAATTGGTAAGCCCCTTCTAGTTGCAAAAAATCTCGAAATAAATAATGAACAAGGATTAAAGCGCGTATCAGAAGTAAGCTTTGAGGCTCGCTCTGGTGAAATTCTTGGAATTGCAGGCGTCACCGGTAATGGTCAGGGAACACTTCTCAAGGCACTAGCTGGAATACTCCCATTAACCAAGGGCTCTATTGAAATTATGGGTGAAACCATATCCCCAAAAAGTCGACTTAATCCTGAGCAATTGCGAAATCTTGGTGTTGCTCATGTCCCTGAGGACCGTCAAAAAATGGGAATGATTGCAGACTTTAGTGCTAGCGAAACTGCCCTAATGGGTTACCAAAATGATAAGGATCTAAATCAAGGAATTTGGCTAAAAAAATCACTAGTTAAGGCTAATTGCGCATCCATAATGGAGGCCTTTGATGTCCGTCCACCCAATCCAAACTTGATGTCCTCAAACTTTTCAGGGGGCAATCAACAAAAACTTATCCTAGCAAGAGAATTTGAACGCGACCCAGAAGTTTTAATTATTGGCCAACCTACACGCGGTGTTGATATAGGTGCTATTGAATTTATTAGAAAACGCATTATTCAAATGAGAGATGCTGGCAAAGCTATTGTCCTAATTTCTGTTGAGCTAGAGGAAATCATGTCTCTTAGTGACAGAATAATTGTGATGTGTGATGGAGTAATTACTGGCACTGTTAATGGCGCAGATGCAGATGAAGCAACACTCGGCATGATGATGGCGAATGCGCTTGAATCTCCGGCAGAAGTCAAGGGAGCTGAAGTATGACACGTGATAGACGATTATCATGGATAAATGGCTTATTGCTGCCTTTGTTTAATGTTTTGACTGCATTTATAGCTACCGGCATTGTTTTTCTATTTATAGGAGTCGATCCAATAGAGGCAACCAAGATATTAATCTATGGTGCACTTGGTTACGATGAAGGTCTTGGTTACACTCTTTATTACGCAACAAACTTTGTCTTTACTGGCCTTGCTGTGGCTGTTGCATTTCACGCTGGATTATTTAATATTGGAGGAGAGGGTCAGGCATATGTTGGGGGCCTTGGCACTGCGTTAGTTGCCTTATATATGAATCCTGCACTTAGCGCATGGATTGTCATTCCGTTGGCTATCTCAGGAGGCTTGTTGTTTGGAGCATTATGGGCGATCATTCCTGCTTACTTGCAAGCTTATCGTGGAAGTCACATTGTTATAACTACCATAATGTTTAACTTTATAGCCTCCTCATTAATGGTTTACGTCTTGGTCAATGTGTTGCGTGAGGTTGGCGAGATGTCACCAGAAAGCGGGGACTTTATTGAAGCCTCATGGATCCCTTTTGTGCATGATGTATTAGCCAATTTTGGTTATGAAGTTACAAGGTCACCCCTTAATATGTCGATATTTGTTGCGTTATTTTTCTCAGCTGTAGTCTGGTTTTTCCTATGGCATACTAGATGGGGCTTTGCAATTCGAGCTGCAGGCAAAAGTAATGAAGCTGCAATTTATAGTGGAATTAATCCAAAAAAAATTATTGTTGTAACTATGTGTATTTCGGGGGCCCTAGCCGGCCTAGTTGGTATCAATGAACTTATGGGAGTTCAGCATCGCCTATTCTTAAATTTTAATTATGGTTATGGATTTGGTGGTATCGCGGTTGCCTTAATGGGCCGCAATCATCCTGTTGGTATTCTTATTGCAGCCTTCTTGTTTGGAATACTTTATCAGGGTGGTGCAGAATTAGACTTTGAATTACAAAACGTATCAAGGGACATTGTTGTTGTTATGCAAGGCCTAGTCATCTTGTTTTGTGGTGGCTTGGAGTATTTATATAGGCCTGTTTTAATTCGCTATTTAGCACCAGTTGAGGCATCAGAATGAGCGACTTCTTTTTAACTACTGTATTGACATTTGACGCCTCAGTTAGAATCTGTGTTCCACTTATTTTTGCTTCTATGGCTGGCTTGTTTGCTGAGCGATCAGGTGTTGTAGATATTGGTCTGGAAGGAAAGCTTTTGATGTCAGCCTTTATTGCTGCAAGTGCAGCAAGCGTTTTTGGCTCACCCTGGCTTGGTTTAATTGCCGGTATGTTTGCATCCTCTGTATTAGCAATGATTCATGGCTTTGCATCCATTACCTATAAAGGCAATCAGATTGTTAGTGGAGTTGCAATAAATATCTTGGCGTCTGGACTGACAATGATTCTAACGTTAGCCTGGTTTAAAAGAGGAGGCATTACGCCGACCCTTCAAAATGACGAAAGATTTCTTTCTATTACCCTCCCTGGAGTCGATATTATTGATCATATTCCTATTATTGGTGTAATTTATAGGGAGCTCATTAGTGGTCATAATATCCTGGTTTATTTAGCCTTTGTGATTGTTCCAATTGTTTGGTGGGTGGTTTACCGAACTCGATTTGGTTTACGCCTTAGAGCGGTAGGAGAAAATCCTAAAGCGGTTGATACAGCAGGATTATCAGTTGAAGGTCTACGCTACAGAGCTTTATTAGTTGGTGGTATTTTATGTGGGATTGGTGGCGCTTATATTTCAACTGCATATACTGCACAATTCACAAAAGAGATGACTGCTGGTGCTGGCTTTATTGCTTTAGCTGCACTAATTTTTGGAAAGTGGCACCCATACAAGGTTTTAGCTGCGTGCTTCTTATTTGCCTTTTTACAGGCATTATCTATTAGACTTCAAGGTGTTGTCTTTCCTGTTATTGGTGAAATTCCGGTTCAATTGATCGATGCAGCCCCTTATATTTTAACTATTATTTTATTAGCAGGGTTTATTGGCAAAGCAGTTCCTCCTAAGGCATCTGCCCAACCTTATATTAAGGAGTTATAAGTATGAGTGAAGAAAGTCATATTGCAGCTACTAAAAGTGCCATGAGCAAAGCCTATGTCCCTTACTCTAACTATCCTGTTGGTGTTTTAATAATAACTGACAAAGGGAATACTTATTCAGGTTGTAATGTTGAAAATGCTAGCTACCCGCTTGGAAACTGTGCTGAGGCATCTGCTATTGCATCAATGGTAATGGGTGGTGAGAAAAAAATTAAAACAATATATGTTATGACAAAGAATGATGAAGGTGGAATACCTTGTGGTGGATGTAGACAGAGAATAAGAGAATTTTCGGATGAAAATACAAAAATTATGCTGTGCTCTCCAAGTGGAGTTCAGAACCATATGAATCTTGCTGAATTATTACCTCATTCCTTTGGGCCGGAGCACCTGTAATGAGTCAAGTTGATGATTGTGTTGGTATCATAAATCAAACAATTGCTAACTTTAAGCCTGAAGTTGGTCTTATTCTTGGATCTGGCTTAGGTCAGTTTTGCGATAATATCAATACGATAGCTAGTCTAGATTTTGACTCACTTCCAGGCTTTCCAGTTGCCGGTGTTGGTGGTCATGCTGGAAGGCTTTTATTTGGTACAGTTGAAGATACCAATGTTGTTGTAATGCAAGGTCGAGCTCATTATTATGAGAACGGAAGAGCAGACATAATGGCTGTTGCCATTCAAACACTTAACGCAATAGGATGCAAAAGCCTGGTACTAACTAATGCTGCTGGAAGTTTAGTTAAAGGAGCATCGCCAGGAAGCGTTATGCTTATAACAGATCATATTAATATGACGGGAGTTTCTCCCTTGTTTGGTGCTGAAAGTAATAAGCGTTTTGTGGATATGAGTGATGCCTATAATCCTGAGCTAAATGATAATATGCGCTCTTCCGCTAAAATGAATGACATCAACCTACATGAAGGAGTTTATGCATGGTTTAGTGGGCCGCAATTTGAAACTCCTGCTGAAATTAAAGCTGTCAAAACCCTAGGCGCAGATGCTGTAGGAATGTCTACAGTTCCTGAAGTTATTTTAGCTCGCCATCAAGGGCTTCCACTATGCGCTCTTTCAGTTATTACTAATTATGCAGCAGGAATGAGTGCCACAAAACTAAGTCATGAACAGACAATTGCCTTTGCAAGCAAGGCTGCAGACACTGTCGAAAAAGTTTTAATTTCATACCTAAAGAATCTATAGATTTTATTAAGCATCAAAGAATATGACTAAAAACATCACTAAAGCTCAAATACCTCAAAAAGATAGCAAAGTTATCTCTTATCCAAATTTAGTTGATTCAGAAAGCTTAAAGGAAAGCTCTGGTGTTATTAGAAATCCAGGGACAGACTTTAGACTTGATAAAATATCAAATATAGCAATTAATAGAAGTGCTGTTGAGAGGCGCTGTTCTAATTACGGAACAAGGCGAAGTATAAAAAAAGATAAACAAGCTGCATGGCTTCTCAAAGCTATTACTTTAATGGACTTAACTACCCTTTCTGGAGACGACACAGAGGCTCGCGTTAGGCGTCTTTGCAGTAAAGCAAAACAGCCTATTAGCAACAAGCTTGAAAAAATATTGGGCGCTGAACCTTTAAATTTAAGGGTTGCTGCTGTTTGCGTATACCATGACATGCTTGCTTCTGCCAAAAAAGCATTGAATAATTCAAAGGTTAATTTAGCCGCGGTATCCACAGGATTTCCAGCTGGCCTCTCCCCTCTTCCATTAAGACTTAAAGAAATCGAGTATTCAGTAGATTCGGGTGCTAATGAAATTGATATAGTTATAAGCCGCCGACATGTTTTAGAAGGAAACTGGGAAGAACTGTATAAAGAAGTAAAAATGTTTCGTGAAAAATGTGGCGATGCTCATATGAAAACTATTTTAGCTACGGGTGAACTTGGAAATCTTAGTAATATTGCTAAAGCTTCTCAGGTTTGTATGATGGCTGGGGCTGACTTTATTAAAACGTCTACTGGTAAAGAGCCTACTAACGCAACCCTTCCAGTAAGTTTAGTTATGGTTCGAATGATACGTAATTTTTATAATGAAACAGGCATTCGAATCGGCTTTAAAGCTGCTGGTGGAATTAGTGACACTAAAACTGCACTTTTATATATGACAATGATCCAAGAAGAGCTCGGTCGCAGATGGTTAGAGCCAGATTTATTTCGTTTTGGAGCATCTAGCTTACTCGGCGATATTGAACGCCAATTAGACCACTTCTCTAGTGGTTATTACTCGGCATCTTATAGACATCCATTAGCATAGGACTTAACAATGACAATTCTAAAATCATTCAAAGATCTAGATTATAGCGAAGCTCTCGAAAGTGATAAAGAGGCGCATGAGTGGCTTAAACTTAATGATCGCCGCTTTGGTCAGCTGATTAATGGAAAATTTATATCTAATAAAAAATCTAAATTAATTGCTAGCTTAAATCCCTCAAATGGTAAGTTACTAGCCAATATTGAAATTGCAAGTTCTGAACAGCTAGATTTAGCAGTAGAAGCTGCTAGAAAAGCACAACCCTCTTGGGAGTTGCTTGGAGGCCATGGAAGAGCTAAAATTCTTTATGCTTTAGCAAGATTACTACAAAAACATTCGAGATTAATATCTGTACTTGAAACACTTGATAATGGAAAGCCAATTCGTGAAAGTCGTGATATTGATATACCTCTTGCAATAAGGCATTTTTATCACCATGCTGGCTGGGCACAACTTCAAGGTAAAGAGTTTTCTAGTTACCAGTCAATTGGTGTTGTTGCTCAAATTGTCCCATGGAACTTCCCACTATTAATGTTATCTTGGAAAATTGCTCCAGCTCTTGCTATGGGTAATACTATTGTCTTTAAGGCTGCAGAGCAAACTCCAATTTCAGCAATGTTTTTTGCGCACTTATGCGAGCAGGCAGGAGTTCCACCTGGCGTTGTCAATATGATCAATGGTGATGGAAATATTGGCGCTGAACTTGCAGCTCATAAAGGCGTTGATAAAGTTGCATTTACTGGCTCAACTGCTGTTGGTCAGTCCATCAGAAAAAGTACAGCCGGACAAGGTAAAAAACTTACACTCGAACTTGGCGGAAAATCTGCATTTATTGTGTTTGAAGATGCAGATCTTGATGCTGCAGTTGAAGGCTTAGTTGATTCAATTTGGTTTAACCAAGGAGAGGTATGTTGTGCTGGATCAAGATTATTGGTTCAGGCTGAAGTTGCTGAAGACCTTCATCTAAGAATTAAAGAAAGAATTAAACAATTACGCTTAGGCTCTCCTCTTGATAAGTCAATAGACTTAGGCAGTTTAGTTAGCAAGACCCAGTTTAATAGAGTGAGTGAAATGGTCAAAGATGGCTTAAAACATGGCGGAGAAATTTATCAGGCATGTGATATTGAGTCAGAGGGTAACCTCTATCCCCCAACTCTTATTACAAATATTGATTCTAGTCACCCGTTAGCCCAAGAAGAAATTTTTGGACCTGTTTTAGTCTCAATGACTTTCCGAACTCAATCCGAAGCAGTTGAATTAGCTAACAATAGTAGATATGGATTAGCGGCAAGTATTTGGAGTGAAAATATTAATCGCACAATGGATGTTGCTCCTAAAATTAAAGCCGGTGTTGTATGGATTAATTGTCATAATCAGTTTGATGCGTCTTGTGGATTTGGCGGCGTCAAAGAGTCTGGATTTGGCCGTGAAGGCGGAAAAGAAGGTCTTTATGAGTATCTTAAGCCTAACGGTTTAAAGTCATCAAAGAAGACTACTGCTGCTTTAATTACTAAAAATCCTAAAAATAGTGCTATTGACCGAACATTAAAATTTTATATTGGCGGAAAGCAGGTAAGGCCAGACGGTGGTCATAGTATTGCAACTTTCAATGCTGACGGAAGTCATGCAGCTTTCGTTGGTGCTGGCAACAGAAAGGATGTAAGAAACGCTGTAAGTGCAGCCTCAAAAGCATCATCCTGGAGCTCTCAAAGCGGTCACGGCAGAGCTCAAATTATTTATTTTCTTGCTGAAAATTTATCGGTACGCGAATCTGAATGGATTCAACGACTTATAACTCTTTGTGGGGTTTCAAAAAAACAAGCTAAAGCTGAATTTGATGAAAGCATCAGTCGACTCTTTAGTTATGCTGCCTGGGCAGATAAGTATGACGGAGCAGTTCATAGTGCGCCTTATAGAGGCATTACAATGGCACTTCCAGAGCCCATAGGTATTCTTGCTCAAATTGCTCCTGAAGAGCTTCCATTGCTTACATCAATCTCTTTAATTGCCCCAGCAATAGCTATGGGAAACCGAGTTGTTTTAATTCCTAGTGAACGCTTTCCAAGTGTTGCCTTGGAGTTAGTACAAACAATTGAAACTTCAGATGTACCCGCTGGCGTTATAAATATAGTTAGCGGTAATAAGCGTGAGCTTGCTGAGCAAATTGTTGGTCATGCTGAAGTTGATGGAACATGGTGTTGGGCGGATCAAGAGACTATTGCCTCTATTGAAGCTATTAGCGCTATTGACTTAAAACGCTTGTGGGTTCATGAAGATAATGATCGAGATTGGCTTAATCCTGATCAGGGTGAAAGCTTAGAATTCCTTAGAAATGCAACTGAAGTGAAAAATATTTGGACTCCATATGGCGACTAATTTATGAGCGCATTATTCCTTCCTCAAGAACTAATTAGAAAAAAACGTGATGGTTTGATACTGAATGACCCTGAAATTGGTTTTTTAGTTCAAGGTATTACTGATGGCAGTTTGACGGATGCTCAGTTAGGCGCATTTGCAATGGCAGTTTTTAAATGCGGCATGACTATGGATGAACGCGTTAGTTTAACTCAGCACATGATGCACTCAGGTGATACGCTTCAGTGGCAAGACCTTAACTTAGATGGTCCAGTAGTAGATAAGCATTCAACTGGCGGCGTAGGAGACAAGATAAGTTTAATGTTGGCTCCAATAGTTGCTGCTTGTGGAGGCTACGTTCCAATGATTTCTGGTCGCGGCTTGGGTCATACGGGTGGCACACTAGATAAGCTTGAAAGCATTCCAGGATATAATGGAACTCCTGATAATAAAAAATTTAGATCGCTTGTTAAGGAAGTTGGCTGCGCTATTATTGGGCAAACTGCTAAACTTGCTCCAGCAGACCAGCGTTTTTATGCTACTAGAGACGTCACCGCAACAGTTGAGTCAATTGACCTTATTACCGCGTCAATTCTATCAAAAAAACTAGCCTCTGGACTTGATGCCCTTGTAATGGACATTAAAACTGGTAATGGTGCATTTGCTGCAAACTATTCAATGGCGCAAGAATTAGCCCAAAGTATTGCCAATGTATCGAGTAAATCTGGCGTGCCAACTAGCTGCTTGATCACGGATATGAGTCAGGTTCTTGGTCATAGCGTAGGTAATGCTATAGAAGTCAAAGAGTGTATAAATTTTTTAATCAAACCTGAAAATGCTAACCTTAGACTTCTTGAGCTTACCATTGAGTTAGCAGCTCATATGTTGCAGCTGAGTGGCATTGAAAGTGACCTTGAAACTGCTCGAGTGAAATCTCAAGATGCACTAACGTCTGGCAAGGCAGCTGCAATATTTGAACAAATGATTTCTGCTCTTGGTGGGCCAAGTGATTTACTAGAAAAGTCTCACAAACACTTAGTCCCTATGCCCGTTATTAGGCCTATAGTAGCAAAATCTTCTGGACATGTTTTGGAAATGGATGTGCGCGCTATTGGTCTTAGTATGATACATTTAAAAGCTGGCAGAACTAAATCTAGCGACCCAATAGATCATGGCGTTGGATTAAGTGATATTGTTGAAATCGGTCAATGGATTGATAAAGGTGAGCCACTTGCAATTGCTCATACGCGAGATAAAGAACAATTGAGCTATCTCCAAGAAACTATTCCTGGATTTATTTCATTAGGAGCTAAACATATAGAGCCGCCAACCCTAATCCATGAAATACTAGGCTCAAATTAGAAGGTTTATAGATGAAAAGATCAATTATTTTAGTTTTAGATTCTTTGGGTTTAGGTTCAACTGAGGACTCGCATCTTTATGGTGATACAGGGGCGGATACTTTAGGTCATATTATTGAGTCTTGTGATTCTGATAGCGCTAACAATTCTGAGCGAAATGGCCCCCTAGTTATTCCTAACTTGATTCGATGGGGTTTAGGGGAGGCTGCAATTGCAAGCCGTAAAAAGCCCTTACCAATTTCTCGAGTTGAGCCTCAGGGCGCTTTTGGTTATGCGAAAGAAGTTAGCGCTGGCAAGGACACCCCGAGTGGTCACTGGGAGATTTGTGGTCTGCCAGTTCCTTTTGAATGGGGAACATTTCCAAAAACTGAAAACTGCTTTCCTGAATCACTCCTTCTTAGTCTTATAAAGGAAGGAAAAATAGATGGGACACTTGCAAACAAACATGCATCAGGCACTCAAGTAATTGAAGAGTTTGGTCAAGAACATATAGATAGTGGATTTCCTATTTGTTATACCTCGGCTGACTCAGTATTTCAAATTGCTGCCCATGAAGAGCATTTTGGATTAGATAGGCTCTATGAATTATGCACCGTCGCAAAACGCTTAGTTGATCCACTAGAAATTACAAGAGTAATCGCAAGGCCATTTACTGGAAACTCTAAAGATGGCTTTGAGCGAACTGCTAATCGAAAAGATCTTACTACGCCGCCCAATGGCCCAACGCTGTTAGACAATATTCAAGATGGTGGTGGAGATGTTATTTCAGTTGGAAAAATTGGAGATATTTTTTCGAATCAAGGAGTCAGCTATACCGTTAAGGCAGCTAATAACATGGGCTTGGTTGATCAATTATTATCTGAAATGAAGAAAGTTAATGAAGGACTAATCTTTGTAAATCTAGTAGATTTTGATACTAAATTTGGCCATCGACGTGATGTTGCAGGGTACGCTCTAGCACTCGAGCAATTTGATGCCCGAATACCTGAAATTGAATCGCAACTAACCAGCAATGACTTGGTGCTAATAACAGCAGATCATGGCTGTGACCCAACATGGCCTGGTAATGATCACACCCGTGAACATGTTCCAGTTGTTTTTTATGGACAATCAATAAAGAACAATAACTTAGGGGAGCGAGAAAGCTTCTGTGATATGGGACAAACTATTGCTCAGCATCTTGAAATAGAGCCTTTACTTCATGGTAAAGCTTGTAACTTAAGTTAACTAATATGCAAGATCAAATTCAAAAGCTACCCAAAGTTGAGCTTCATAGCCACCTAGAAGGAACTATTAACCCTAAATTATTTCATGAAATTGCCAAACGTAATAACGTTGACTTTGATGAAGATATTTTTGATGAAAATGGTGGTTATGCCTGGACTGACTTTCCAAGCTTTCTTAACGCTTATGACTCAGTAAGTTCATGCCTTAAAAATGCTAAAGATTACAGAGATATTATGTATGAATATCTTAAAGACTGCTCATCACAAAATGTAATATATGCTGAGACCTTTATATCTCCTGATCACGCTAGTGATTGTGGTATTAGCTATAATGACTTGATTAGAGGGTGCGCAAAAGGAATAGATGATGCGCAGTTAGATTTTGGTATTATTGGGCGAATTATTGTAACTTGCGTTCGGCATTTAGGACCTCAAAAAGGGGTTGATGTTGCACAAAAAATGGTTGATAACCCTCATCCTTATGTTGTTGGGTTTGGTATGGGCGGTGATGAAAATTCATTCAAATTAATTGATTTTGCCCCTGCTTTTAATATTGCAGCTAAAGCTAATTATCCTTGCACAGTTCATGCAGGTGAGATATGCGGCGCAGAAAGTGTTTGGGATGCCATAAATTATTTACCCGTTAGTAGAATTGGTCATGGCGTTAGAAGCGTGGAAGATGAGCATCTACTAGATGAGCTAAAAAATCGTAATATAGCCTTAGAGATTTGTCCTGGAAGCAATCTAGCTCTATCGATATACCCTAGTTGGGAGAGTCACCCAATCAAACTCATTATGTCTAAAGGGATAAGTGTGAGCCTTAATTCAGATGATCCACCATTTTTTCATACTAGCGTTGGTCAAGAATATCAGGGATGCGCTGATCAACTTGGCTTTGAAATTAAGCACCTTAAATCTATCTCAACAATGGCTGTTAAGTCTTCTTTTGCAGACCCTGAGACAAAATTACACCTTCTTAGTAAAATTTCACAGTCTTAATTAAGAAAAAATCAAATTCTATAAATATAAAGACGAAACCTCTATAAAATTTCTAATAATAAAGATGCTTTAAAATTCATTCAAGTCACATTATTAAACTAATAACTAATAATAAAAATGTCAATATCAAAAAAATACATCACAGCTGACGAGTTGCTTCTTGACTCTTTTAGATTGGGAGTTCAAATACACAATAGTGGTTTCAAACCTGACTTTATTGTTGGAGTTTGGCGAGGTGGAACGCCAGTTGGTATAGCCATTCAAGAGATTCTTGGGTATTTGGGTAATGAATCTGATCATATTGCGATTCGAACTTCATCATACTACGGCATTAATGAACAATCAAAAGAGGTTAGGGTTCATGGTATCGACTATCTAATTAGTCATATGAATGCTGAAGACAAGCTTCTTATTGTTGATGATGTCTTTGACTCGGGTAGAAGTATTAAAGCGATCTTAGATACTCTGAATGAAAAATCTAGAAAAAATATACCGCATGATATTCGAATGGCTATGCCTTGGTACAAGCCTTTAAGAAATATAATAGATACTGTACCAGATTACTATATCCACGAGACTGATGATTGGCTAGTCTTTCCTCATGAGATGGATGGACTTTCAGAACAAGAAATCTTTGAAAATAAGAAAGATATGAAAGAAATCTTATCTCACGTTAAAGTTAAGTAAATCTTCCAAGGTATCAAAATTTAGAAGGTCGATTTAATAACGTCCCACAACCCATAAAATATGGCGAGCCATATTAAGCCCTTTATTAGAAAAAATAGAAAAGGCAAAATAATAAGCATCCACTTATTTTTAATTCGTTTTTTAAGAAACTTAATCATGAAAATGACAAGCAACCTCATGATTGCTTGATACCTCTTTAAACTCAGGCTTTTCTATTGCACAAATATCTTGAGCTTTTTGACACCTTGTTCTAAAAACACAACCTGA
>JACNFO010000056.1:0-6013 GCA_014384565.1 Candidatus Pseudothioglobus aerophilus | reverse complement strand
GCAGACACTGGCTCGTCACAGATAATAAGCTTTGGTTTTAAAATTAATGCTCTTGCAATTCCAATTCGCTGACACTGCCCACCCGAAAACTCATGAGGGTAACGATTAACTAAATTATCCAACAAACCAACTTTATTCATTACATCTTTAACTCTTTCCTTGACATCGGACTCTGGTGTTTTAGGGTAATGTGTTCTTAATGGCTCTGCAATAATTTCACCAATATTCATCCTTGGATTAAGGCTTGCAAGAGGGTCTTGAAAAATCATTTGAATTTGTTTACGGTGTTGCCTCATTTCAGACTTGTTAAGAGATAACAAGTCACTCCCAAACCAAATTACTTTTCCTGAGTCAGCGGGCACCATTTTAACAATTGCTCTCGCCAAAGTAGATTTTCCACAACCTGACTCCCCTACTATGCCAAGAGTTTCACCTGAATTTAAATCAAACGAAACGT
The DNA here is from genome assembly GCA_014384565.1 of Candidatus Pseudothioglobus aerophilus. Classification (GTDB taxonomy): domain Bacteria; phylum Pseudomonadota; class Gammaproteobacteria; order PS1; family Pseudothioglobaceae; genus Pseudothioglobus; species Pseudothioglobus aerophilus. The sequence goes on along the minus strand of JACNFO010000056.1, from coordinate 5,556 downwards.
TATTTACTGCCTGTAATTTCTTAGCCTTAGTCCATGGCATATCCCCTTGGGAGGAAACATCAAAATTTACTTTTAAATTCTGAACCTGAAGAATTGTATGTTCACTCATAATGTGTCCTCTATGGCAACATGACAAGCTCTATAGTGATCATTATTATTAACTTTAGTTAGGATTGGAGTTTGCAAAGAGCATGTAGTATTTGCATACTTACAGCGCGGTGAAAATGGGCATCCAACTGGCGTTAGCATCATGTTTGGAGGGTTTCCTGGTATTGTCACTAGTCGATCTGCAGAGTCATCAAGCCTTGGCACCGCGCTCATTAAACCTTGAGTGTAAGGATGCGTAGCATTAGAGTAGAGATGCTCTGTTTTACCTATCTCCATTACTTCTCCTCCATACATAACAAGCATCTCATCACTATTTCCAGCTACAACTCCAAGATCATGAGTAATTAAGATAATTGACATGCCAAATTCTTTTTGAATATCAGCTAGCAATTGCATAATTTGAGCCTGCACAGTAACGTCTAAAGCAGTCGTTGGTTCATCAGCGATTAGAAGCTTAGGATGACAAAGTAGAGACATTGCAATCATTACGCGCTGGCGCATTCCCCCTGAAAACTCATGTGGATACATCCTTATACGATTTTTAGCGTCTGGAATTTTAACAGCATCGAGCATATTGATTGATTGCTGAATAGCATTCGACTTTGAGACTCCTTGATGGTGGACAAGTACCTCAGCCATTTGCTCTGAAACTCTTACATAGGGATTAAGACTGGTCATTGGATCTTGAAAAATCATTGCAATTTTTTGAGCTCGAATAAGGTTGAGCTCTCTGCTAGGAAGGTTAAGAATCTCCTTACCTTTAAATTTAACGCTACCACTTGCCCTGCCATTGTGATCAAGGAGGCCGTTCATAGCAAAAACAGTTTGGCTTTTCCCACTTCCAGATTCACCAACTATCGCTAAAATTTTTCCCTCATCAAGTGAAAAGCTAACATTGTTTACTGCACTCACTATTCCATCCGCAGTATCAAACTCTACTTTTAAATTGTTTACTTCTAAAAAGCTCATATTAGCTTATCGATCCTTTGGGTCAAGTGCATCACGCAAGCCATCGCCAATAAAATAAAAGCAGAATAAGCTGACAACAAAAAATGCCAGCGGAAATAGAAGTTGCCATTCAGTGTCGTAGCGAATTGTTCCGGCGCCTTCTTTAATTAAAGCGCCCCAACTTGTTGATGGTTCCTGCACTCCTAGACCCAAAAATGATATAAAACTTTCTGCTAATATTATGCCAGGCACTAAAAGAGTCGCATACACAGCAACAATGCCAAGAAGGTTAGGAACAATATGGCGCGTTATAATTTTAAAATCACTAACCCCAGTAACCCTTGCAGCTTCAATAAATTCTTTATTTTTAAGGTTAAGGGTTTGGCCCCTAACAATTCGGCTCATATCTAACCATGAGAGTAGGCCAATTCCTATAAAAAGCATTCCAATTGAGCGGCCAAATACAACCAGCAAAAGTATTAAAACAAACATGTACGGAATTGACATCAAGATGTCAACAATACGCATCATTATTTGATCAGTCTTACCTCCTAAGTAACCAGAGGTAGCGCCATATAAGGTGCCCACAAAAACGGCTACTGTTGCTCCTAAGAAACCAACCATTAGGGAGATTTGTGTTCCTTGTATCACTCTTGAGTACAAATCTCGACCCAGATCATCGGTCCCAAAAAAATGTCCACTTTCAATAGATGGCATACCAACTCTGGCTGCAGAGCCCATCGCATTCCAATCAATTTTCTCATAACTCCAAACAGCAAAATATGGCCCAATAAACGAAAAGAGTACTATCGCTGCAAGAATAAACAGGCTAAGTGTTGCGGCTTTATTTTGCATAAATCTTATACGCGCATCCTTCCATAATGAACGGCCAGTTCCAGATTCAGAAAGATTGTCCGCCATCTCTTTTATCTTGTTTTTATTTATTGCAATCATTTCTTAGTATCTAATCTTAGGGTCAACCCAGGCGTACAAAAGATCTGCAATTAAGCTAAATAAAATTGTAAGGCCGCCAACCACAATTGTTATTCCCATCATTACAGAGTAGTCCCTATTAAACGCTGAATTAACAAAAAAGTAACCCATGCCGCCAGTTGAAAAATACATGTCAATGATTACAGACCCTGTTATTAATCCAACAAATGCCGGGCCAAGGTAAGAAATTACTGGAAGAAGGGAGGGCTTTAATACATGACGAAAGAATATTATCTTTGTTGGAAGCCCTTTAGATTTTGCTGTTCTAATGTAATTCGTATTTAGAACCTCTAGCATAGATGAGCGAGTTATCCGAGCAATAGATGCCATATAGCTCGTTGAAAGCGCAATGACTGGCATAATAAGGTACTGCCACGATCCCCCATTCCAGCCGCCACCAGGCAGCCAATCAAGCCACAAAGTAAAGACGATAATTAGTAATGGTGCCATCACAAAATTTGGGAGCACTTGCGCGCCAATTGATACACCTACTGCTAAGTAATCAATCCAAGTGTTTTTACGTATTGCAGCAATTGCGCCTAATGGTATACCAACTCCAACAGCTACAATAAATGACCAAAATCCGTACTTCAAAGTAATTGGAAAACCTTGTGCAATAATTTCATTTACACTTCTGTCATGGTATTTGTAGGAGGGTCCAAAATCAAATTCGGTTAAGACTCCCCATAGATAACTAAACATCTGTCGCCAAATTGGCTGATCTAGACCATATTTTGCCTCAATATTTGCAAGTACTTGTGGTGGCAGTGGTCTTTCTGATGTAAATGGACCACCAGGAGCTGCATGCATTAAGTAAAAACTAACCGCAATGAGAACAAGCAGAGTCGGAATAGCAATTCCAATTCGCTTAACTATGTAGTTGATCATATCCGAAATTGACCAGAAAAAATTTAATGAATTATTGTACCGTACAAATAAAAAAGCACCGCACAATATCTGTGCGATGCTTTTAGAGTCAAACTAACTATTACTTCGCAATCTTATACAAATTACGAGAATATACGTTTTGCTCAACGTTGTTATAAGGCCAGCCTTTCACATTGGTCTTAAGCATAAATACACCAGCATAATGATAAATAGGAATCACTGGCATTTCGTTTGCTAGGATCTCCTCAATACGCGTGTAGTTACCTGATGCGTCAGACATGGTCCTTGCATCTAACATAAGCTGATCTACTTCAGCATTACTATACTTTCCGTCGTTGTAACCAGAAGGAGTAGTAAGAAGATCTAGGAAAGTAGACGCTTCGTTGTAGTCACCACACCAAGCACCACGTGCAAGTTCAAAACCTTGTTCTCCACGAGTTTTAAGGAATGTTTTCCACTCTTGATTCGCAAGCGTAGCTTCAACACCAAGTGTTTCTTTCCACATTTGTTGGGCTGCAATTGCAATCTTCTTATGACCTTCAGAAGTGTTATATAAATACTCAAACTTCAAAGGATTACTTGGACCATAACCAGCTTCATTTAGCAATTCAACTGCCTTAGCGTTTCTCTCATCTTGAGTCATACGACCAAATGCAACTGAAGGAACGTCAAATCCCGCTGTCGCTCCAGGAGTGAATGTGAATGCGTTGATTTGTCCAGCTTGTAAGATTTTTTCAGTAATAACTGATCGATCTATAGCATAAGCTAGAGCATGACGAACACGCACGTCTTTGAATGCCTCAGGACCACTAGGTGACATATTAAAAGTCATATAGTAGTTACAAAGCCTTGGAAAAGAAGTTGCTTGATTAGGATAGTCCTGTTTCAGGCGAATATACTGACCTGAAGGCACAGTTCCTTTGTCAAGTTCATTAGCTAAATAACGAGTCAAGTCTGTATTCTCATCATTTATAACTAATCCAACAACCTTATCAAGAATTGTTGCATCATTATTCCAATACAGAGTATTACGCTCTCGAACTGAACGCTCATTAGGAATATGCTCAGTTAAAATATATGCACCATTAGACACAATATTTTCTGGCTTAGTCCAATCATTACCAGATGTTCTAACTACCCACTCAGGGCTTGGAAAAGTTGAGCTATGCGTAGTCATTGCAGCAAAATATGGAAGTGATGCTGTTAGACGAACCTCAAGAGTATGATTATCTAAAGCTGTAACTCCAAGGGTTTCAGGGGATGCATCACCAGATAAGACAGCACCAACATTTTCAATAGCCATAATTTCAGCAAACCATGAGTAAGGGGAAGCTGTAGCCGGATCTGCTAAACGTCTCCATGAGTAGACAAAGTCATGCGCGGTAACCGGGTTACCATCTGACCACATTGCATTATCACGAAGCGTGAATGTGTAGACATCTTTTGCATCATTTGTTGTAAAGCCAGTTGCAACACCTGGAACAAGATTTCCATCTGCATCTTGGTTCATCAGGCCTTCAAAAAGATCACGAACAATATCAGCTCCTGAGACATCTTCAACAATTTGAGGGTCAGCAGAACTAAATTCATCTAACAAACTGTATGTAAATGTCTGATCATCGGCTAGGGTTTCTCCTGTTACTGGGTGAGTTGCTGCAGCAAACACAGAGGCTGAAGCAAAAGACGCCAATACAAATCCCACTGCCAACGACTTAGGCAAATAATTCATATTTTTTCTCCTTAATATTAAAAAAATTAAAATCCTTCATAATGAAATGAGGACTAATGAAAGTTTATACTTATTTACATTAATATTGAGATTTTTTATGAATTATTTATCTACTAGAAACGTTTAAAAAGTTTTATAGATTTTTCATCACCTATTGGATCTACTGAAATTTGAGAGCCGCCTGAGGTTTCATAAATTGGCTTTTTCCCTCTAAGCTTCTTATTCCAGCTTTTAAGTGAATCAAGGATAGCTTTATCATCTGCCATTAAAGCATTAGAGCCTGTATTACAGTTCTGAATATTAACAGCTTCCACATTACCAGCAACATCTTGTTGGACATTGACAGTACACGACCAGTCATCATCAGCACCTGAGTAATTCCAGTAACTTTTAACCTTTGTTGCAATATCAGCGATCCACAGGCGTTTTGTACGGTGGAATGGAATGGGCTTTGTACCCCCAATTCTTTTCTCATCAATTAGTTTTTGATAGAAGGCTTCAAGGGCAGCTTTTCTTGCCATTTCAGCTTCAATCTCTGCCATAATTTCTTGGGCAGCTAACTCAGCTTCAAGCTTAGCCTCAAATGCAGCAATTTCAATTTCTATAGCTTCTTGAGAATCATCAGCATAAGAGATTTCAATTAAACCAAGAGAGAGCAATAAGAGTTGGAGTAGTTTTTTCATACAGACTTATCTTTTATAGTTGAAGTTAGCTCATCTTTTAAAAATCCAAGAATAAGTATAGCTGTAATAACACTTAAGAGTATTAGCCAGTTGACTAACCCTAAGTCTGATACAAAAATAAATAAAATACCGCACATTATAAAATAAAAGACTAGAGAAACTAATGCGATTGTTTCTAGAGAAGTTTTAAGCTGTTCTTTCACAACA
>JACNFO010000046.1 GCA_014384565.1 Candidatus Pseudothioglobus aerophilus | reverse complement strand
GTAGATTTTTCATAGTATTTATCTAAACCAAAGGATAATTTTTATCTTTCAGCATTCCAGCAGTTTTATCAAAGACGGACAATATCTTTGAACCCCAAGTAAGAAAGGCAACAACCAGAAGAATTAAAACATTAAGAAAGCTTAACTAATAGAGTCCTAGGTATCGTAAGCCCTTAACATAAATTCGGAATCATTAATGTCATTATTGATTCGCGCTAAGATATTAGAATCAATCAACTTGGTATTTAATTTAAATAAACCACAATTTCCCAATGCTTCTCTAATATTAATCTGCTTACCTAAATAGACGTATTCAACTCTAGTTGCAGCCGGCATATGTGAGCTTCTGCTTCCTACGCCCATTGAGATGCCTGATAGCGAATCCACAATATTCTTATAACTTGGACATAAGATGGTGTGATGAATAACATTATTAGTGAGTATTTCAACTTCAGTAATAAAGATTCGATCACGGAGATAAAATACCGCTCCTTCGTATTTGAATCGCTTTTTTTGAGTGTCACCATTTTCTTTATCCCATAGATGCTCAATACTTGTTGTGTAAAACTTATTCTTATATTGATAGATATGAATCAGACTCCGAATTATAAAACCGGGATATCCAGATGAATGAAAATGGCTGAAATAATATCCTTCATATCGAGACAAATCCTTATTTTGACTGGGTATTGAACTTATGATTTTTTCTAACTCACTCCTCTCAGAATGTAGCTCTGACTGAAGATTTTTAGAAGTAATCTGACAGAACTGATCTGGTTCTAGATTCAACTCTTCTTCCGAAAATTGGAAATATTGACAAATTTTATTTAAGTTATACTTTGAGGGATATATTTGACCACTTAAATACTTATTGAATTGCTGTCGATTAATCTCCATCTTTCGACAAACATGAGCGACTGAGATTTGTTGATCACATACTATACGTAAATTTTTATAAAAATTTTCATTTAACATGACTTACTCATCAACTAATTAATGCTAATTAAGTGCAATAGGATAACAGTATACAAAGCAGAATTCAAATCAGATTAGGTATAGTATAAAACTCCTCTTAAGAACTTCAAAACCTCTATAGTTAAAAATGGTCTCGTTTAAATTGCTCATCCCAAACCTTTTTAAATACCTGCTTATTATCCTCCCACGCAATCAAAACTGCATGCAGGTAAAAATGATTTAAGTCTGAAGTGATTTTAGTATAGGTATGCGTTTTTGTTTGCCAATTACCGCGTCCATACTCCCATTCCCATTCATATTCAGCGCAAGCTGACAGGGGGTCAGACTCACTAATACTAAAACGATGTAGAGACTTTGATCCCATTTCCATTCCACTCTCTTTAATTCTAATTTTTCCATTATCAGCTTTTACTTCCATTACGTTCAAATTCCTCTTTTCATCAAAGTTAGATTGACGATTTTGGTTAAATTCTCGAATGGTTATTGTGGGCTCCTCTTCAGGTAAATTATTTTTAGTGAATTCTTTAATTACCTCAGTAGACACATTTTTTCCAAGAACTGGCAGTTTTAATAAGCTTAAGTCTGAATTAATCGTTAAACAAGTGTTAGTTGGAGCAGGCCAAGCAATGGGCCAGTAAGTCGTAGAGACAGCTAGTCGAAGCTTATGCCCCTCAGGCACAATGTAACCGACATGGTTCAACTCGACTATAACTTCTTCAACTTCCCCTGGAATCATTGACTCAGGATTTGACTTTCCATTTCGCTGAGACAAGTTCAAAATACCACGAGTAATCAGTGTACTTGAACCGTCAGGCCAGAGATCGCAAAGCCTAACTGCAACGAGTCCTTGTGGTTGGTCGCTACTCAAATGCAAGGCAAGAGAAGCATTGCCAAGAATTTCCAATGGAATCTCAAGTGTTTCAGTATCAAAAACTAGTGATCCGGAGTCCTCGATATTCTGATTACCAGGTAATTCTTCAGCCACTCCAAATGCAAACCAAGGCATATATTCACCTGAAAATTGACCTACCGTTTGTGGTGATAAAATTTTCATTGCTTGGTTGGGTATTTTTTTAAAAGATAAGCCCTCTTGATTTAAATAGAAGCACTTGGTTTCAACTTGTTCTGATGGCCAGCTAGATAAACCAATCCAACGACCAGGTCGACTATCATAATAAGTTTTTGGTTTAACACTATCTTGTAAATAAACTTGGTACTTAGCCTCATCCATCACTCCAGTTTCTTTTTCTTTTAACCAGTGATCAAACCAACGAACCGCATCTGAAAGAAAATCCACAGTCGGCCCAGGTATCCCAAGGTGTGGATACCGATGACACCATGGACCTTGTAGACCGCGAGTTGGCACATCAAGATTCTTCAACAGCCGAGGAACAGTATTCGGCCAGCAATCTGCATGTCCACTTATGGCATAAACTGGTATTTTGATCTTAGAATAATTAACATCTACCGAGTTGTTCAGCCAATAATCATCATTATGTTGATGTTTAAGCCAACGTTCAAGATAGTGTGGTGTTTTTTCAAGTCGCTCATGCCAGAGTGTTTGCCAATTATCACCAACTAGTTCGGGATCTGGAGGTCGAGAATTAAATCCAAACATAATCGCTCCCCAGCCTAGAGTTTGACCTACCATGCAGCCCATATAATAACTACCATCGTCATAATAACGCTGGTCAGTTGATCCTAATGTGATAATTGTTTTAAGTGCTTTAGGAGATCGCTGAGCAAGTTGTAATCCTGTAATTCCACCCCATGAGATACCCATAGTACCGACCTTACCATTACACCAGGACTGACTAGCTATCCAATCGATAACAGCTACACCATCATCTATTTCCTGATCAGTATATTCATCGTCTTTAAAGCCATCTGAGCTTCCAGAACCGCGCATATCAACTCGGATACAGGCATACCCGTGTTTAGCAAAATGAGCAATTGTATTCGAATCCCGTATAACCGTGGAATCGTCTTTTCGATATGGAATATACTCGAGGATTGCTGGGTAAGAGTCTTTTCCATCTGGCGTCCATAGTTTAGCGCCAAGTTTAGTGCCATCTGGCATCGGTATCCAAAAATGATTTGAATGAATTACTCGCATATTTAACTCCTAATTTAAAGGGTAGTGACAGGTCAAAATTTGATGATTATTAAAAGTATGAATTGGTGGAAACTCATTATCACAATGTTTACTAGAAAATGGACAGCGTGTATGAAACTCACATCCATTCGGACGATCCATTAGGCTAGGAACCTCGCCTGTAAGCTCGATTCTATTTTCTAAACTTGTTTTTTGATAAGGTGTTAGATTTGCAGATAATAATGCTAGGGTATATGGATGTCTTGGCTTTGCAAAGATATCATCTGTCTGACCTTGTTCGACAAATCGACCTAGATACATTACTGCAGTTCTGTCAGAAATATGTCTTACAATATTTAAATTATGAGTAATGACAAACAAACTGACTCCTAAGTCATCCCTCAGCTTGTTAAGTAAGTTCAATATCTCACCTTGCACTGAAACATCAAGACCTGCTGTTGGCTCATCAGCGATAATTAGCTTAGGATCAAGCGCTATAGCTCTTGCAACGCCAACACGACGAGCTTGGCCACCACTTAGTTCATGGGCATAACGCTCTTTAATATTTGTGGGCAATCCAACCAGTTTTAGTAATCGATCTGCCTCCATTTTTAGATCTCGATCTTTAAGGTTATGTATTTTATAACCTTCAGTTATTAAAGAGCCTACACTCATCCTTGGGCTAAGTGAGCCGATTGAATTTTGCCAAATAAATGAAATTTTTTTTCGATAAGCCATTATTTGCGATGGTGTCATATTGGTCACATCTTCATTCATAAACTTAATTTGGCCTTCTTTAGCAGTAAGTAAGCCAGCAGTAGCTAAAGCTAAGGTTGATTTCCCCGAACCACTCTCGCCAACCAGGGTAAAGGTTTCTCCCTGCTTAATATCTAATGAAACCTTTCTGACTGCATCAATGAATGGATCATCAATTTTTTGAAGCATTGCCTGAAATGGTGACTTGGTTCTAAACCGAACACGAAGATTCTTAATTGAAAGTATGTTGTTCATGATTCTATCAAGTGACAACTAACATAATGATTGTTTGAAAACTCATTCCATTTTGGAGTTTGTTTATCACAGCGATCTATAGATTGATCACAACGGTTTTTAAATATACAACCTCCAGATAAATTTGTTAGATCCGGTATTTCTCCAGGAATTGAAGGCAACAAGCGTTGTTTTTTTGAAATACTAGCAGGGTCACATTCTAATAATTTAACTGTATACGGATGAGCTGGATTATTGAATATTTCATAAGTACTCCCCTGCTCAACAATCTCACCCGCATACATAACTATTACATGATCACATAGTTCAGCTATTACTCCAAGGTGGTGGGAAACGAATAATATTGAGCAACCCATTTCCACCTGAAGCTCTTTTAACAATTTAAGTATCTGAACCTCGAGAGTCGCATCAAGTGCAGTGGTGGGTTCGTCTGCAATTAGTAGAGATGGTCCAGCCTGCAATGCCATGGCAATCGATACTCGTTGCTGCATCCCTCCTGACAACTCATGGGGGTATTGCTTTAGCTGGCTCTGAGGATCTGGTATGCCTACTTTGTTCAGCATATCAATAGAACGTTGTTTTTTTATCTTCTTACTAGTCTTATCTCGATACTGAATATCTATCATCTGGCGACCAATTGATAGTACCGGATTTAGTGTAGACATTGGGTCCTGAAATACAATTGAAAGCTGAGTGCCAGAAATATTGCGCATTTTATCCAGTGAAAGCTTCAGAAGATCCTGCTTTTCAAACTCAATTGAGCCATTAGGGATATCGGCATTAGCATCAAGTTGCCGAATAATTGACGTAATCAAAGTGGACTTCCCACAACCACTCTCACCAACTACACCAACAATTGAACCCCTTGATATATCAAGATCAATATTTCTTAAGGCTTTCAATTTACCTCGATCAGTTTGATAATTAACCGACAAATCACGAATTTTTAGAATGTTATCACTCATAGTAATTTTCTAAGCTTGGGGTCGAGCAAATCACGCAATGATTCACCAAGAAAAGTAAAGCCAAGTGTGGCTAAAACTAATGGAATAGAACCAGCAATAATTGGCCAAGGAGTATTTCGAATTAAAGAGAAGCCATCATTCAAAATACTGCCCCAGGAAGGAGTTGGTGGTTTAACACCCATACCAAGAAAACTCAAGCCAGCCTCTAATGCAATAACGGTTGGAATATCCATTGATGCGAGAATGAGGAGTGGTCCAAGAATATTTGGTAATAGATGTATTGATAGGATTCTAAGTAACGATGCGCCCATAAGCTTTTCTGCCTTGACAAAGTCCTTCGATTTAATAGTCAGTGTTTGAGTTCGAACAATACGACCGTAATTTGGTATCGAGCTCACAGCAACTACAAAAATTACCGTAGTTATAGAGGGTCCTACCACTGTAACTGCAGCTAGTGCTAACATAATAGTAGGAACTGAACGAATAGTATCAAATAAAAGCATAATAGAATTATCAAGCCAAGCTGGGCCGTAACCAGCAATCAATCCTAGTACGATTCCCACAATTAGAGCTAATCCAATTGTTAGAAATGCAACCTTTAAAGCAACTTGGCCACCAAATAGTACTCTTGAAAATAAGTCCCTCCCAAGCTGATCAGTACCCAGCAGGTGATTAACTGATGGCCCTTGAAGACGTTCCATGATATTAAGTTGAATTGGATCATAAGGAGCAAATATTGGCGCACCTAATGCACTGATTACCATTAAGGTAACTAAGCATAGTCCAATTAATCCAAGTGGATCTGAAGATATTTTTTTGATTACACCTTTCATAACCACCTTACAAGTTATCTCGGATTCGAGGATCTAACGAAGCGTTTACTAGATCTGATATTGTTGTACTAATGACAAATAAACCTGTACTGATAAACACAGACCCCATTACTACAGGATAGTTTCGGGTTGTAATGGATTCAATAATTAACTTACCGAGGCCAGGACGAGCAAACACAACTTCAGTTAATACTGCAGCTGAGATTAGAAAGCCCATGCCTACCCCAATAACTGTAACAGTTGGTAATATCGCAATCTTTAAAGCATAACGATAAACAATAGTAAACTCAGTTAACCCATATGCTCTGGCTGTTCGGATATGATTTTCACCTAACACTTCAAGCATCGATGCACGAACTAAGCGAGATAAATAGCCAACCCAAGATATACCAATTGCAAATGCTGGCAAGACAAGATGAGTCGCCTGATCAAAGAAATCTCCTTTTTCTCCCGCACCTATTGCAGGGAACCACTTAAGAGTAACGGCAAAAATAAGCAATGAATACAATGCAACAACAAATGAAGGTGCAGTAATGCAAGCGACAGAAATAACACCAGTAACTCGATCTGCGAATGTGTTGCGATGCAAGGCTGAGTAACAACCAAGAGGTATTCCAATAAGCATGGCGCCAAAAATGGCACTGAAAATAAGCCAAAGTGTATAAGGTAATTGACCAAAAACAATTTCTGTAACTGGTCGACTAGATAACACATCAACTCCCAAGTCTCCTTTAAGAATATTGCCTAAAAACTTCATGAGTTGAATTACTAGGGGCTGGTCAAGACCCATCCGCATTGAAATATCAGCTATCATTTCGGGAGTTGCCCTAGGGCCAAGCATAATTCTGGCTGGATCACCTGGCACAAGATGAATCATAAAAAACATTAGAGTCATAGCCACTCCAATGATCAAAATACCAAGAAAAATTCGTTTTATAAAATAAAGTAACACAGTATTTATCTAGTTTAGCTCCGAGTTTAAGAAAATTAAATTCATAATAAAACAATCTCTTGATTTGAACTTAAGACTCAACTGAAGTTTCTCTTGTTAACTCTATTAATTTCTTTGAAAAGAGGAAGGCCTGAGGATACAGGCCTTCCAATTAAACTTTATTAGTTGTTAGAAAAATATCGGAAAAGCGGGAGTCCGTCAGGCCTAAATCCAGGATTAACTGAATTACTGTAAATAACAGGTGTCGCCTCATGAGTTATGAAGCGATATGCTCCACTATTTTCCATTATATCCTGCATACGCTGGTACATTTGGCCACGCTTCGTATTATCAACCTCCGACTTTGCTGCAACCTCTAACGTGTCAAATGCAGCATCACTAAAACGCTCCCAGTTCCAGACACCCTTTTGCGAGGTAACAAACCAAGCCGTCGCATATGAAGGATCTGGCGCCATTGAGTAGCGATTAAGGATTAACTGAATATCCTTGTATCGATCACCTGCAGTATCATCACCAAGTGACCAGAAAGCACCTGATTCATGCAGATTAATGTCAAGTGTAATGCCAACCTGGGCAAGGTTCGCTTGGATAACTTGAGCAGTAGTCACATTGGCTGTCTTATTTAAAATATCAAGTGTTACCCTAATATCACCAGACAAACCAGAAGCAACTAAGTATTCCTTTGCCTTAGCAATATTCGCCTCAGGAGCAACAAGACTTTCAGATCGGTGACCAACCAAACCTGGTGCAATAATACCGGTCGATGGAACTGCTGCACCAAAGTAGGAAGCCTGCATAATTGACGGTACATCAATAGCATGTTGAATCGCCTTTCTCAAGTTCTGATTAGATAAGAGTTCGTTTTCAACATTCATTCCGACCCAAACATAGAAAAGTGATGGATATTCTTCAATAATTGAGTTCGCTGGTGGCGAAGCTTTCAGATTTTCTACTGAGCTCATAGGAACACGAGTGTAGTGAATATCACCCGCCTCAAAAGCCAATTGTGCCGTACTTTCATCATCTATTGGGATAACATGAATTTCATTAAGTGGCGACTTTCCACCATGCCAGTCTGGATTACTCACAAAAATAGTTTTCTGCTTGGGCTGCCATTCTTTGAGTAGGTAAGGCCCTGAAACACTAGGTGTTGTAGTGCCTACTTTTCCGTCGACAGATTCCCAGGCTTTTTTACTGATAATATTACCAACAATGTAAGGTAAAGCAATAGTCCAAGCAGGTGGATAAGGCTCGTTAAAAACAATTGTGCCTTCGTATTTGCTATTGACAACTACTTCTTTAAGTGGACCCCAATCGGGTGAGTTTGTAGATTTAACTTCGCTATCCACAATACGCTCGAAAGAATACTTTACATCTTCGGCAGTCATTTCACCAAAACCATTGGTGAACATGATGCCTTCTTTTAATTTGAAATCGATTGTAGTCGGACTAGTCTGCTCGATTGATTCAGCAGCATCAAGATTATAGCCCCACTCTCTGCCAGGTTTAAATTGAATAAGCTTGCTATATATAAGGCCATGTATCTCTTCATCAAAGACACCACCTGAAAAAGCTGGATCAAGAGATTTGAGATCAGAGTAAGTTCTAACTTTAACAACATCTGCTGCAAAAGTAGATAAGCTGGAAAGTCCAAACACACTAATAAATAGTGCAATTATTGCTGTTTTAAATTTCATTTTTTTCTCCTTTTATTAAAAACTTATAAAGAACATCAATTAAATATGCTCTTTAAATCAACATCTTATAACATACATACTAATATATCAAGAAACTTCTAAGTGTTACTAACTAGATAATACATCAATATTGATAATTTTAAAATTTCGCACTATTCAAATAAATGAAGCATAATTATGCTTCACAATGCTTCACTTTTTTTATAAAAAATTATATTTTTCCAACTTCATTTTTTTGTCAAATGGGAACATTGGTTTTGGTAGTTGAGAAAAATTGAACTGTGAATAATCTGAGCTACAGACACCAGGCCCTGCTGCCATAATAATTTTATTAGTAATTGATTCAAACCCAGCTCTGAAATGGACACGAGATTTAATCAACATAAACTGGCTTTCTTCTGGAATCAGCCCTGCATGGATAAAAAGTTCAGGCCCATATGGCTCCCATCCCTCCTCAGATATTACAATTATTGCTGAACCAATATCGAAAACAACGGTACGGCCCAGACAAACTTTAAGACCTGTTTGAACTGGTGACGTAATCGTAAAACAACCATCAGTAACTTTTTTAACAATACCCTTACAATTGAGACCATGTCCAATTTGATTGATAGAGGGTACAGAATATTTACCACCAATTGTTAGAGTCATCTCATTGCCTTCTCCACAATTAATTAATTGGTCAACTGCCTCTGGATCACGGACTGGTGCCACAATTATTCCAGTTAGGCCTTGTCTCAACATTTCATCTAAAACACTCATGTCGTCAGCACTTCCTCCGGAACCGGTATTATCTCCATGATCAACAATTAGTACAGGGTGAGATTTAATTTTCTTAGCTTTTTCAATGGATTCAGATAACGGTAAAGGTGTATAGATAAAATCATACCGACGCTCCCACGCCATAGCACAGATTTGACCAACTAAACCCTTACCGAGATGATTTTTAACTGGCTCAACAGTTAGTACACTCAAAGAAACATGGGGTATGTCAGCGTAAGAAAAGCCGCCGAAGACGGATGCGTTAAGAATATCTGTATTATATTCACCTTCAATTGCCAATTCCATAATATCTTTCATCGGCTGATGCCATGTTGCTTGCATCATCATATGCGTCATCATCGGAAGTGGCTGCCAGCAAATTTTAGTTTCTATGCCCTGTTTTAAACAATTTATCAACGACTTTGCCGCACGCTTACCTGTTTCCCTCATATCAATATGTGGGTAGGTTCGATAGCCATCAATAACATTACAATTTTCTACCATGGTTGAAGTAACGTTTGCATGAAAGTCTAATGCAACCGCAACTGGTATCTCAGGAGCAGTTTTACGAATCCGGCGTAACAATTCACCCTCTCCATCATCATAACTCTCCGTGACCATTGCTCCATGTAAGTCTAATAAGACAGCATCACAGCCATCTTTAACAGCATTACAAATTTTTTTACAAATGAAATTAAATGCATCATCATCAACAATTCCACTTGGCTCGGAATATGCTGCAATAGGCACAACATACTCAACATCATATGAGCGAGCTATATCGAGTAATCCTGCAAACGCCATATCGGCATCACCATATAAGTCAATAGCTTGCTTATCAGAAGGCGGCTTCTGCAATCCAACAACTCTGCTAAAAGCATCTAAACTAGTTGGAAGCAGAGAAAACGTATTCGTTTCATGTTGCATCATTGCTATAACAACTTTCATAATCAAATTCTATTGTTTGTGATTGATGGGTATATACTACAGATTGTAATTTGATTCTACAATTTCGCAATTGCGAATATCCTGACGCACTTAAGCGCCAATCCAGAGCCATAATGTTATTTCTTTAATTTTTTCAGTAATTGAAAATTAATTGACTCAAGAAAAACCTCTAGGTAGCTTTTCCTGAGATTTATGATGATGAATTTGGACACCATTTTCTAAAGCCTTAAGGCTACTATTTAAATAAAAATACTCTGCATCACAAGTTACCTTCAGCTGAGTATAAACATTAACATTCCAACCAGGGCGTGATTGATTTGAATGCCAAGAACATTCACTCATTGCAGAATATGGGTCATCAGGTAATATACTGTGCGTCTCATTACAGGATTCACCCACAGTTAGATTGTGTTCTAAAAAGGTAAACTCACCAAAATCATCATTGATGCTCGTTGTCACAAGACCATCTTTTGCATCTATTTGTATTAAACGCTCATGCTTTTCTGGCCTAATTTTTTTGGTTTTCTTAACTGGGCAAACATACCCCTGACCTAAATCTCGAACTAAAGTTGCACTTCGATCATGACAAGGTATAGTTAAACAAGAAGATGCTAAATCTAAAGTCAATTTTGCCTTTTTTGGTGCAGGCCAAATCAACGGGAAATAAGCAGTTGAAACTGCTAAACGAAGTTTGTGTCCAGCAGGAATTTCATAACCTGTATCATCGAGTTTAATGGAAACATCCATTACTTCACCAGGCACTACTATCTTTGGACAATCTAAACCATTTCGCATAGCAAGATTGAGAACACCATAACTAATTCTTTTACTACTTCCACTGGGAGAAACATCACAAAGGCGAACAACTACTTGGCCACAATCCTGATCACTTGTGATAGCTAACTTTAATTCACTAGCTCCCAGTATAGAAATGGAATTTTCAAGCGGTTCTGTATCAAAGCATATGCTATTAATATCATCTAGGCGTTGATCTGTTGGAAAATCAGGTCCACACCATATTACACAATATTCACCACTTGATGAGCCAGTAGTCAGAGGGCTCTGAACAGAAACTGAACCCTTTGTTCTAAGATTAGTTAGCTGGCCACTGGGACTTAAATTAAAATCAACTGTATGACTTTGAAGCGGCCACTGATTTCCCTCTACCCAGATACCAGGTCTTTCTTCATAGCTCGTTTGAGGTGGAACAGAGTCTTGGATATACGCAGCAATAACTGCTTCATCCATAATGCCATTATTGATTCCCTTCAGCCAATAATCCCACCAGCGTTTAGATTCACCTAAAAAATCCATCTCTGGCTTAGGTGATGCAAAATTTGGGTATTTATGAGCCCAAGGGCCAATCAGTGCTTTTTTTGGGCTAGACAAGCCTTGCATCATGCGTGGAATCGCAACTGAATAGGCATCGCCCCAACCACCCACACAATATACTGCAGCCTCAATTGCAGAGTAATCTTCATTAATTGAGCCATGTTTCCAATATGCATCTTTGTAGGTATGTTCTAGCCAATTTTTTGCAAAGAATGGCATGTTTTGCAATCGTTCTAGCCAATGCTCACGCCATGTCTCAGGCAGTAATAATGGATCTGGGGACTTTGCCATATAACCAGAGATTGTTGAAGCCCAGCTAAAATTTTCTATTAATAAAGCTCCTCCACGGTAATGAATATCATCGGCATACCTGTCGTCTGTGGAGCAAACGGTTATGATTGCCTTTAATGCAGATGGCCTCATAGCTGCGACCTGTAAGCAGTTAAAACCGCCCCAAGATTTGCCCATCATACCAACCTTGCCACTACACCAATCTTGATTTTCAAGCCAGCCAATTACTTCAACAGCATCATCTAACTCTTGTTGTAAATATTCATCAAGTAACAAGCCATCAGATTCACCACTTCCACGAATATCTACTCTCACACATGCATAACCAAAAGCAGCCCAATACGGGTGCATTTGCTCATCACGAATAGCTGTACCATCTCGTTTTCGATAGGGAATATATTCTAAAATAGCTGGCACTGGTTGCTCAATGGCATTGATTGGAAGCCAAGCACGTGCTGCAAGTTTTATGCCATCAGCAAGCGGGATAAAGAAATGTGTCCACTCTTCAATGGCTTCAGTAAATTCAGGAATATTTTTCATTATATAAATTGTAAGAGATTTTTTACTTAGTTTTCACAAAAAAATATTTTTTCTTGAATGTTTATAGTAATAGAAGAATCCTTAAAAAACATTAAATCACTCAAAGATCTCAAAATGATTGGTGGGAATATTCGTTACCAATTAGGGCAATTCAAAAAATTCAGCTTTTTTATTTGCTGACTTTTTTTGAGCCAATATTACACCAATAATAACTATAATTGCACCGATAGTTTGATTCCAAATCCAACTACCGCCAATAAGAAAGAGTATTAACATCACATAAAATGGAGCAGCATTTAGATGAAATGATGCCAAACCAATTCCAAGCTGGGCAACACTTTTAATCCATAAAATTTGAGAAATTCCTATGGCAAGACACGAATAGATTATCAGCAATCCCAAGTGTTCAAGTGTTATTTGCGGCGGAGTTTTAGTTATTTCAAAAAAAATACTGCATATAAAATAAACAAAAAATGCCGAACCAAGCATTCCAGAGGTAGTTACAGCAACTTTACCAAGTAGAGACATTCCTGAAAGGTTTTTAACTGTTGCTCTAGAGCCCCATGCAAATAATACTACTCCAGTAATTCCAAGAAATGATGCTAAACCAATACTATCATTCTTAAAATTTGCACCTGAAGCTATAAATCCACCAATCAAAACCAAAACTATTCCAAATAAAAACCATCTTGTCAATTTTCTTCCATCTAAAAATATCTCTAAACAAACTGCTGCAACTGGCATAGTTGCAATCATTAATGCCGCAATGACAGGCGAAGTTATTGACTGGAGCATAAGAATAAAAAAAGAGCCGATTCCAAACCCAATTGCGCCAATCCAAAAACCTTTATTCCATTTAGCAACTTTTACTTCATGAAATCCCTCAAATATAATCCAGGTAAAAAATATTAAAATAAATGCAAATATATTTCGGGCTGCAATGATGCTTACAACATCCCAGTCATCCAATAAGTACTCTGCAGCTGGAAATCCCATAGCATAAAAGATTATTGAAAAAACGCAAATAAAGTTGGATTTTAAAACTCCTGAATCATTTGAATTAGTATAGTTTGACGAAGAGCTGCTCATGGAAAATAAATATGTTGATAAATAAATAAATCGCAATATATCAGAAAAAACCTTAAAATGATATTAGTTTCTCATAGCTAAGACTTTGAAAATTGTTAAACAGTTGGCTCTAGATTTTTAATAAAATTTATCAAGATAAAGACTTTTTTTAGAGGACTCCTCTCCTTACCCTCCTAGTTAATCTTTGCCTATTTTATTACCCCCATTTACTCCATTCGAATCCTGTCATCTTAGAATCATCAAATGATAGCCCGAATCCAGGACCTTCTGGCAATTTCAACTTTCCATTTTGAGGAACCATTAGTCCTGAACAGATCTCATCCAGCTTTTGTGCATGTTCAGGAAAATACTCAACTGGAGCAAGATTACGAATACCTGAGAACAGTTAAGTACTTGTGCC
>JACNFO010000018.1 GCA_014384565.1 Candidatus Pseudothioglobus aerophilus | reverse complement strand
GAAGGAACAGTAGCTTCAATATTCAATTTATAATTATGCCTCTCGCCTGAACTTGCAGCAGTTTTTACCAGCTCTTTAATTGCCAAACCATCTCTGCATATAAAGTGGACATCGCCCTCAGGACGCTTTAGAAAATCAGCCTTAAAATCTTTAAATATTAAAGCTATATTTCGTCCACTTTCTTGAATTGGATCCATCGCTAAAAAGCCGCCAGTAATATCAGCGCCGACTGCTAAAACACCAAAATACATACTTCCTAAGTGGTTTTTAGTTCTTCGCTTAAGAGGGATTCTAATTTCAATCTTTTCATCCGTATGCTCAATAACCTTTGGGCGACAATACCAAATCATTGGTACTTTGGTTATACCAAATAAGCGTATTAATCGATTTGTTTTAAGTGCTCTTGAAATCATAATTGTATTAACTTTTCCTATTTATACTGTGTAGTCATCAACAATTGAGCATTGTGCACTTACCGCAGTAGCTGTTAATTTATCAACTCCTTTTGATGGCCACCTTATAACATCGGCAAAGTAAAAACTTCCGTATGAGTACTCAAAGCTTTCGCCATAGAATTGCTCACCATTATTTGAAAAATCTATAACAACCAATTCGAGGCCTTTGAAATAGTTTTCATCCAATCCAAATTGTATAGAACTCTTCTCAGTAATTCTAAATTTAAATTTCTGAGGAATATAGTTAACAAGGCCGTCCTCCTTTAACTCAACTGCTTGAATCATCTCACAGTAGTATAGATCACCAGCTGCTGATAAAGCAGGAAAAGATAAGCAATTAATAATCAAAAACAGGATAATTTTTTTCATTTTTACACTTTACAGATATATATTTTTTAGCGTTGAGTCTAGCGACTAAAAACCTTAACGTGATATTGTATATTTAGTTTTATATCGAAAGTAAATAATTTTTTAAGCAATATATAAAGTGGAAATTCATATATATGATATAATATATTTCTTATTAATTTTTTTCACTAAAATTAATTAAAAGTTTTTTCATACGTAATTTCAAGGAGCAAGAATGATTCAGTTTATAGTTCATGATGAAGATGATTCCGTTGGCGTTGTTACCGTCGAAGGATTAAAAGCAAACGACACTCTAAGTGGTTGGATAATGGACCAGGATGTCTTGATAGATATCAAAATTAATCAAGATATTCCAATTGGGCATAAGTTAGCTATTAAAGATTTAAATGAGGATGACACTGTCATCAAGTATGGTGTAGATATTGGTAGAACAATTTCAAAGATTGCTGTAGGTGATCATCTACATGTTCATAACGTAAAAACTAAGAGGTGGTAATGATAAATTTAAATCAAAAAATCTATGGATATCGTCGCGAAAACAATAGAGTAGGAATTCGCAACCACGTTATTATCTTGCCAGTAGATGATATCTCAAATGCTGCTTGTGAAGCAGTTTCTAACAATATTAAAGGCACGATAGCCCTTCCTCATCCCTACGGTAGACTTCAGTTTGGTGAAGATCTAGATCTACACTTTAGAACAATGATTGGTACGGGATCAAATCCGAATGTTGCTGCAGTAGTGGTTATTGGAATTGAGCCAGACTGGACGCAAAAAATCGTTGATGGAATTGCTGCAACGGGTAAGCCAGTTCAAGGTTTTTCTATTGAGAAAAAAGGTGACATACAAACTATCGCTGACGCTTCAAAAGCGGCTTATGATATGGTTCATTTCGCAACGGGACTTCAAAGAGAGCCATGTGACCTAAGTGAAATCTGGGTATCAACTAAATGCGGGGAATCTGACACTACTTCAGGCTTTGGATCAAACCCAACAGTTGGTAATGCGTTCGATAAGTTATATGAAATGGACAGTACGTTACTTTTTGGTGAGACATCTGAAATTACAGGTGGAGAACATTTAGTTAAAGCTAGATGTGCTAATGATGCTGTTGCTGAAAAATTTATGTTTATGTTTAATCGCTATCAAGATATGATTGAGCGCTTTAAGACCGATGACCTATCTGATTCACAGCCGACTAAGGGTAATATTGAAGGCGGCTTAACGACGATTGAAGAAAAGGCATTAGGCAACATACAAAAGATTGGGAAAAAATGTGTCGTTGACGGCGTTTTAGATAAAGCAGAAATGCCTACAGGTAAGGGCCTATGGTTTATGGACTCTTCTTCTGCAGCTGCAGAGATGGTTACATTATGCGCAGCCTCTGGATATGTAGCTCACCTATTCCCTACTGGGCAAGGAAATATTATTGGTAACCCAATCCTCCCTGTTATTAAAGTTTGTGCAAATCCAAGAACAGTTAGAACGATGTCCGAGCATGTGGATGTAGATGTAACTGGTTTATTAAAGCGTGATATCAATATGGATCAGGCTGGTGATATGCTTCTTGAGAGTCTTATTCACACTTCAAATGGAAGAATGACTGCTGCAGAAATATTAGGGCATCAAGAGTTTGTATTAACGCGTTTATATGAAAGCGCCTAACTATTAATAAACGAGAAGAATATGATCTACTTAAAAAAAGCTGATAAATCAGCAGCATCAAATGTACTAGAAGCACAAAAAGTGGTTCATGACATGCTTGCCAATATAGATAAAGATGGGGAACAGGCAGTTAGAAACTATGCAGAAAAACTAGATGGATGGTCTGGTGAGATTCTGCTCTCAGATTCTGAAATTGATAATATTATCTCTGACGTCCCTCAAAATGTTAAGGATGATATAGATTTTGCATGTCAGCAAGTTTATGAGTTTGCAAAGGCTCAGCGTGACTCTATTGAAGAGTTTCATACCAAAAATAATGGCGTTGAGGCTGGTCAAAGACTGCTTCCAGTAAATGTTGCTGGATGTTATGTTCCAACCGGGCGCTACGCACATATTGCTTCTGCATATATGAGTATTGCTACAGCTAAAGCTGCTGGCGTGCCTTGCATCATTGCATGCTCAACGCCCTATCAAGGTAAAAGTATTCATCCGTATGTTCTGTATGCAATGAAGACTGCTGGAGCTGATCACATTATGACTTTAGGTGGTGTCCAAGCAATAGCAAGTATGGCTCATGGACTATTTACTGGAAAAAAAGCGGATATCATTGTTGGTCCTGGAAATAAATTTGTAGCAGAGGCAAAAAGAACGCTCTTTGGACAAGTTGGTATTGATGTATTTGCTGGTCCATCAGAAGTTGCAGTGATTGCCGATGAGCACGCCGATGCTGACGTTGTTGCTATTGATCTTGTGGGTCAAATGGAACATGGTCACGAATCACCTGGCTGGCTATTTACAACGTCTAAAGAATTAGCTGAAAAAGTAATGGAGTTGGTGCCAGAGTATATTGAAAAACTTCCACCAACTGCAAAAGATGCAGCATTCTGTGCATGGAGAGACTATGGTGAAGTTATGCTATGTGAGTCTCGTGAAGAGGTTGTAAAAATATCAGATGAATACGCAGCAGAGCACCTTGAAGTTCAGTGTGAAGACCTTGATTGGTGGCTGGCCAACTTAACATGCTATGGATCTCTATTTCTAGGTGAAGAGACAACAGTGACTTTCGGAGATAAAGCTTCTGGCCCGAACCATATTCTTCCTACAAAGGCAGCTGGTCGTTATTCTGGAGGTCTTTCTGCTCATAAATTCTTAAAGGTTTTAACTTGGCAGCGTATGGACAAAGAATCTACACGTCAAATTGCCCAAGCATCTTCTAGAATCTCTCGATTAGAGGGAATGGAAGGACACGCAAGAGCCTCGGATGTTAGGCTAAGTAAATATTTTCCAGATGAAACGTTTGACCTAGGCGCACCTGTATTAGAATAGCTTTATGAACTTATCAGATTTCTCACTAGAAAATAAAGTAGCACTAATAACGGGTGGTACAAGTGGGGTGGGAAAAATGATGGCACTTGCGCTTGCAAAAGCAGGCGCATTTGTCTGGATTGCGAGTAGTCGAGATAATGCAGATGAAACGCTCAAAGAGTTAAAAGATCAGGGCTGCAAAGGCGCCTTCATCCAAGCGGATGTCACATCAACTGCTGACCTTAAAAATATGGTAACTCAAATCTCTAAAGAGTCTGGAAAAATAGACATTTTAGTAAATGCTGCTGGAATAAATCTTAGAACATCTGCTGAAGAGTTAACACTCGAAGAATGGCAGAAGACTATTGACATTAATTTAACTGCCCCTTTCTACTTAAGCAAGCTTGTTGCCGAATCAATGACTAAAAATAATTGGGGACGAATTATAAATATCGCCTCTCTTCAATCCCTTAGGGCATTTGATAACAGCATTCCATATGGGGCTAGCAAAGGCGGCATTATGCAGCTTACTCGAGCCTTAGCTCAGGCCTATTCAAAGAATGGAGTATTAGTCAATGCAATTGCTCCAGGATTTTTTAGAACAAATCTCACGGAGTCATTATTTCAAGATCCTGAGAAATTAAAGAATTTAGCAGCAAAAACAATGATGGATCGCAACGGAGAAGAAAAAGATATTTTTGGAATTAGTGTTTTCTTGTGCAGTGGTGCAAACTCATATGTCACCGGTCAGACAATATTTTTAGATGGAGGGTTTTCAGCAGCATGATTAATAAAATGCAGGCCGTAGTATACACAGCGCCAAATGAAATGACTTTTTATAGTGAATACAAGCCAACGCAAATTGACCGTGATGATGATGTTTTATTGCGCATTGAGTCCGTTGGAATTTGTGGGTCTGATATGCACGCCTATCATGGCAAAGACCCAAGAAGAAACCCTGGCTTAATACTGGGCCATGAATTTTGTGGCGAAATAGTTGAAGGCATTCATAAGGGTCAAAAAGTAACAGGTAATCCTTTGATTACTTGCGGAAAATGTGAATACTGCCTTCAGGGTAGAGACAATCTTTGCAGTGATAGGGATATGATTGGAATGAGTAGGCAGGGGGCTTTTGCTCAATATATGACCATACCAAACCAATGTCTAGTTCATGCACCTAGCACTATGAATTCTAACCATGTAGCCTTAACTGAGCCCGCGGCAACTGTGGTTCATGCTGTAAATCTTGCCATAGAAAATTCATTCAAGCCTATAAGTGATTGCCATGTCTTAGTTATAGGTGCTGGCGCTATTGGCCTGTTAACAGCTCTATTACTTAAATCCCACGGCGTTAAAATGCAGGTACTTGAAACCAACATGGCTAGGCACCCTTGCGTTAAAGAACATGTTGGCGTTATCGCCATGAACCCATTAACAGATTCTGTCAAAGACAGCACATTCGATGTTGTAATTGACTGTGTTGGAAGTGAAAAGACAAATGCTCTTTCTATTGCCTCAGTCAATGCAGGAGGTACAGTAGTTAATGTAGGTCTTCTTAGCTGGACTACGAATATTGACATCCGAAAAATTACACTTCAAGAGGTGAAGCTAGTTGGTTGTTATACCTACAACATGGAGGACTTTAAGTCTGCCTTGAAGTCTATTGAAAATGGAGATTTTGGTGACTTGTCATGGATAGAGGAGATGCCCCTGTCTGAAACGGATTTAGCATTTAAAAGCCTTCACAATGGTACAATGGCTTCAGCCAAGGTTATACTTAAGCCACATTTTTAATCACTTACGCAATATATGAGCATTACTGATCTCCAATTTAACATAGACAGGGACAGTAAGACTCCTATGTGGCTCCAAATAAGGAATGAATTATTTAATTGCCTTTACCGTGATGAGTTAAGGCCAGGCCAACTAATTCCAAATGAGAAAACACTTGTTGACCTCTTCAGAGTCTCAATTGGAACGGTTAGAAAGGCAGTAGGTGCGTTAGAAAAAGAAGGTTTCCTTATTCGAAAACAGGGTTTAGGAACTTTTGTCTTTCAGCATGATAAAAGTACTTTCCATTTTGCGTATTTTCATTTTGCATTAAATGGAACTGATGAGATATCCTACCCAGAAGTAGAGTTTATTTCTTTTGAAACAAAAAAAGCCACTAAGTATGAAGCAAAAATATTAAATATCCCTGCTGGGAGCAATGTTTATGAAATATTTAATAAGCTAGGCATTAATAAAAAAAATTATATTGTTGATAAAATAATCATATCACAAGCTAAATTTCCAACGCTAACTGAAGAAATTTTTATAAACCGAACTAATACAATATACAACCTGTATCAAAATAAATTCAACATATTTATAACAAACTGCTCAGAGAAATTAAAAGCAATGTCTGCAGATAAAACAGTATCCGCTCTCCTCAATATTAAATTGGATTCACCCATTCTTCGGATAGAGCGTATCGGTCAAACATACCACAACGAGACTATTGAGCTAAGAACATCATTCGTTCATACCAATGATATCGACTACGTCAATACCCAAAACAGCACTTTTGGCGATACATTCTAAGGATTAGACAACACTCAACACTGAGATTTTTCCTGCGTCAAAGATTTATGTAAAGCTAAAATTCCTTCAAGTAAATCAAGCCTTGTTTAGCCATAGAGATATTCTGGCAGCCATAGAACAATTTGCGGGAAGATAATAATTAACGCTAATCCAACAACTTGAATAGCCATAAATTGCATCATACCTTTATAGATATCTGATAAATCCCAGTCTGGGGCAACCCCCTTGAGAAAGTATGCAGACAATGCAACAGGCGGCGAAAGCCAAGCAGTTTGCAAATTAACAGCCACAAGGATTCCAAACCAAATTAAGTTAAAACCTAATTGCTCAATTAGAGGCAAAACGATTGGAATAATGATTAGTACAATTGGCACCCACTCTAATGGCCAGGCCAACAAGAAAATAAATGCCATAACTATTAGCAATATAGCTGTTGGTGGAAGATCTAGAAGCATTAATGCCTCAGTAATCATCGTTGGTGTTCCCAATCTAGAAAAAACTGAGCCAAAAAAGTTTGAGGCACAAACTAAAACCATAATTAATGTAGTAATTTCCAGGGTTTTTAATAAGGCCTCTTGAAAAACTTTAAAATTTAACTTTCGGTACGCAAGCGTTAAAAATATTGAGCCCACAGCTCCCATTGCTGCTCCTTCTGTAGGCGTTGCAAGCCCAGCTAAAATACTACCTAAGGACGATCCTACCAATAGAACGGGCGGTACAAGGCCTTTAAAAAACTCAACCCACACCTCTCTCATAGAGTCAGGAATAAGATCCTCAGGAACAACAGGACCCAATGATGGATTTAAGTGGCATCTAATAAGTGTATAACCTGTGTAAAGTGCTGCTAACATTAGCCCAGGCATAATCGCCGCAGCAAATAAATCCGTTACTGGAACATTTAGAATAGGGCCCATAACAACCAACATAATGCTTGGAGGTATCAAGATTCCCAAAGTACCGCCAGCAGTAATTGTTCCTGCAGCCAACTGAACATCATAGCCCGCTCTGTTCATTGTCTTAGCTGACATAATTCCTAAAATCGTGACTGATGCACCCACAATACCTGTTGCAGCTCCAAAAATTACTGAAACAAAAAGAACGGCTACAAATAAAGAGCCTTTGGTTCTGGCAAGTGCCATCTGAACGGAGGTGAATAACCTCTCCATGAGATTAGCCTTCTCCATGAGAATACCCATAAAGGTGAACAGTGGAATTGCTGCGAGGGTTTGCTCAAGCATACTCCCAGAAAACTGAAAGGTCATTAAGTAAAAAACAAGATCGCCAAAACCTATATAGCCAAAGAAGACTCCTAAGAAAATTAACGTAAATGAGATTGGAAAGCCAATAAATATGGCAAACAACATGGTTAATATTAGGACAATGCCGAGAACCTCTGGACTCATGGCCATCTCCTATTTTTGATTGCATACACGCACTTAAGCACTTCTGAAACGCCTTGAATTAAAAGGAAAATAAATCCAACAAATAAGGCAAACTTAATTGGATACATGTAAGGCATCCAGGCAGTTTCCATACCCCTTTCCATGATTGACCAAGATTTATAAGCGTACTTATAGCATGCCCACGCAGCGCCTATTAATCCAGGAAAATAAAATAATATATATAAAGTTAAGTCAATGATTGCTTGAGTCTTGACCGACCAATCTCGATACATAAAGTCCGCTCGTATATGAACGCCTTTTGAGAGTGCATACCCAGCGCCGAGCATAAACATTGCCCCCGCCCCCATTCTACTAATATCGTAGGCCCACATTGTTGGGGAGCCAAAGAAGTGTCTTCCCACAACCTCAATAAACATGGCAGTGAATACTGGAACAGTCAACCAGCATGTTATCTGACCAACTCTGAGACTGAAGAGATCAATACTGAGAATTATTTGTGCCATTAACTTAGGCATATCATCCGGCATGACCCCGGTATATGCTCTGCCTTCAGCGATCATTTCATCAGTAATATCTAATTGCCCAATATCATCCTCTTTCGACATAGTGTGCACCTAATAGTTTTATAAAAAATATTAAACTATTGTAACAAAACAAAATAGTTTAAAAAATAAGAACTAATTAATTAAGGCATTTGCTGGCTTCAGGAAAAAGGGTAACCTAAGCCAGCTAAGCCGTCTTACTTTCAAAAAAAGTTGCCAACAGTTTTCACTATTGGCAACTTAATTTTTAAGTTTTACGAAAGATCTTTACTGTAAAGTCTTCGTAAAAGCTAAACCTAACTTAGCGTTAGAAGACTGAGCTCCTGACCAGAAAGGTACAGCTTTTTCAGCAAAATCTCTCTGTGATGCCCATACTTCAGCAAAGAATGCATTTTCATTAGCATTCTTTTGAAGTTGTGCTTGCGCAGCAGCCATAAACTCTACGAAGTAGTCTTCAGGCGTATCCATTAGCTGAACACCTTGCTCTAGCAAGTCTGCCATTGCAATACCGTTTGCGTAGATACGATTTGACATAGAGTCAAGTCTTGCTGCTCTTGCAGCAACATGAATAGCATGTTGGTCACGATCAGAGATCTTATCCCACACATCGCCATTAATATACATATCTGCATTCACAACATTCTGGTGAAGTCCTTGTAAGTAGTAATATTTAAGAACTTTTTGGAAACCAAAGTCTCTATCCGGCTCTGGGCAGCACCATTCTGCTGCGTCAATTACGCCTTTCTCAAGTGCAGGCAGAATATCACCACCACCCATCGCTACAGCTGCAACACCAATATCTTTATAAACTTGGCCTGGGAGTCCTGGAGGTGCACGGAATCTTAATTTACGGAAGTCATCCATACTATTGATTGGCTCTTTAAACCAACCCAGCGCTTCAGGACCAACCGGTTGAAGCATCAAACCAACAACATTTAGGTCCATCTCGTCCCATAGTCGATCGTACAACTCTTTACCACCCGCACTGTGGAACCAAGAAAGCCATGCGATATTATCAATACCGAGGCCAGCTCCAGCAATTGGTGAGCCAAACAGCATTGCTGCAGGGTGCTTACCAGACCAGTAGTGAGTCCATGCAAAACCACCATCAATTAGACCAGCGTCTACAGCATCGATAAGGTCAGCATTAGGAACAACAGAGCCACCTGGAAGAACTTCTATTGTTACCCTACCATCAGTTAATGCAGCAACATCCTCTGCAAAGTCTCTAACGTAACCAACTTCACTACCTGTAGAGTTTAATACAGATTGAATTTTTAAATTGACCGCCATAGCGCTTGAACTAGCAGTAAGCAATGCTACAGATGTCAAAAGAACAACTTTATTTTTAAACATAAAATCTCCTAATTAATCTAAATAAATATAAAAAGTACTTTGATCAGCGATAAGATAAAAGATAACTTAAGGCACTAAATCAAATTTTAGTATACATGAATTGATATATATGTATTATCTATTTCTTAAATAAAACTTCTAGTTAAGCTATATAATTTTGTTAGAAATAAATTGATTCACTAAATATATACTTACAATAGTAATTTCACTATATATCATTTAAATATTTAATATTTCAATCTATATTATTCTTGATTAATAAAATAATTTACAACTAGAAATATATGCAAGAGAATTACGATTACATTATTGTAGGAGCTGGCTCGGCTGGCTGCCTATTAGCAAATAGGCTTTCAGCTAGTCCTGATAACAGTGTCTTATTGATTGAAGCTGGTCGCAAGGATGACAATCTTTGGCTTCATGTGCCCGTTGGTTATTTTAAAACCATGAATAATCCAAAGTTTGATTGGATGTACAAACTAGAAAAAGACAAAGGATTAAATAATAGAAGGATTGACTGGCCAAGAGGAAAAGTACTTGGAGGCTCAAGTGCCCTCAACGGGCTTCTGTATATCCGAGGCGACAGAGAGGACTATGATAACTGGGAAAGGCTTGGAAATAAAGGCTGGTCATATAAAGATGTCCTTCCTTATTTTAAAAAGTTTGAGTGTCAAGAAAATGGTGCAAATGAATACCATGGTATTGATGGAGAACTTAAAGTTTCTAACCTAAGACTTCGAAGAGAAATAGCTGATCTTTTTATCCAAGCCTCTGAAGAAGTAGGCATTCCTTTCAACTCAGATTGCAATGGAGAAAAGCAAGAAGGGGTTGGCTATTTTCAACAAACAACGCACAAGGGTTTCAGAAAAAGCTCATACCGTTCATTTTTAAACAGAAAAATTAGATCTAGGAAAAATTTAACCATTGTTACAAATACACAATTGGGCAAGGTAATTTTTAAAGGATCAAGGGCGATTGGTGTTGAATGCTCGCAAAATAAAGGTCAATCTAATCAGGTAATTCATGCAAACAAAGAGGTCATTCTGTCTGCAGGTGCGATTAGTTCTCCACAAATATTACAACTTTCTGGAATTGGAGATGGTAAACACTTAAGCGAACTGGGTATCAAAACAATTCATAACAATCCTTCAGTTGGAAAAAACTTGCAAGACCATCTTCAGGTTAGGATGGTTTATAAAACTAACACAAGGACCTTGAATGATGAACTCAACACATGGTGGAAGAAAGGGCTAATTGGTCTTCAGTATATGCTTTTTAGAACGGGTCCATTAACCCTCAGTGCAAGTCAAGTCTTTGCCTTTACCAATACTTCCCTCAATGGCTCAAGGCCAAATATACAATTTCATATGCAGCCATTAAGTGCTGATAAACCAGGAGATGGTGTCCATCCATTTTCCGCATTTACAATGTCTATTTGTAACTTAAGACCCGAAAGTAGAGGAGAAGTTTCAATTAATTCTTCAAACCCTTACGATCTTCCAACAATCATTCCAAACTATCTATCAACAGAATCTGATAGACAAATTGCAATTGACTCTATTAAAGTTGCAAGAAAGATTGCGAAAGCAAATTCGATTAAAAATAATATTCTTGATGAATATGTCCCTGGCTATTCCTTTGAATCGGACGAGGAGTTATTAGAAGTGGCTAAAAACCATAGTCAAAGTATTTATCATCCTGTCGGCACCTGTAGGATGGGACATGATGAAGAAAGCGTAGTTGATGATCGTCTCAAAGTTCATGGAGTCACTGGATTAAGAGTTGTAGATGCCTCAATCATGCCAGAGCTTGTTTCAGGAAACACTAACGCACCCACTATGATGATTGCAGAAAAAGCAGCTGAAATGATACTTAGTGATAACAAAGTCAGTTTGACTAAGTAGGCGCATTTGTGTATTGTTAACCCTATTTTAAATTCAATATAATGCCTTCCTCACTTTCCGATTTTCGTAGAAGCGAATTATTTAAACCAGCAGTTATTGTTCCAACTGTAATCATGCTGGTTTTTTCAATATTTAATCTGACAGCGCCCTCAGATCCAGCTCGAATTACATCATCCTTCGAACTAGGTATTGTTAATGAAGATGTCGGCCCTACACTCCCGCTAGTCTCAATTCAAGCCATTAAAGGGCTTTCTAAAAGTCTCCCTTTTAGAGTGACTCTTCTTAAAGATTCTGATGCTGCTAAAAATGCCCTCTTAAAAGGCAACGTGTCTTCAGTGATTACTTTTCCTGAAAATTTTTCTCAGCTTGCTCTTAGCAATAAAAACCTATCAATCGGAGTATTAAACTCCCAGCATTTAACGATTGCTGAAACGCAAATAGCTAGCCAGCTCCCATCGATGCTCCAAATAGCGCTGTCAACTTTTATTTCAAATCTGCGTGCCTCAAAGCTAAATAACCAACCACCTGATTCAGGCGTTCTCGTAGCTACAAATGTAGAAACAATGTTTAAAGCCAAAAGTTTAGCTTCTCTCCCTGCGCCCTTTGTAATGAGTTTTACCACTTGGATGGCTTCAATGGTCGGGGCAATTCTTTTGTTTCTTGGAACGCGTCAAATGGCATTTCTTAACAGGGCTTATGTGCGAACTATTGTTCCAGTTATGACGATGGGATTTGCCAGCTTTACTCTAGCAATAGTTGTTACATTAACAACTCTTCAATGGGAAGTATTCTTGATGGCCTGGTTAAGTGTATGGCTTGTTAGTGTTTGTTTAACTTGGTTATTTCTTGGGGTCTTCGAAATTATTGGGCTTTCAGCCTTACTAATTATTCTTCCTTTAGTTCAGTATCAATCTGTACTAAGTGGATCGGTTGCGCCCGTAAGCGCAGCGCCTGAATGGCTTGAACGCATTGGAACAGCAGTACCGTTTGATGCTATCGGCGCAGCCTATAGAGCTATCATTTTTGGCTCAGATGCAAGCTTACCACTCATGTGGCTATTAAGTGCAGCTTTAATCGGTATTGCCCTCAGCTGGGGCTCTGCAATCTTCAAAGGACGAATGAGAAGGCGCTGGTAGTAGCTATATTCATTTAGTTAGCTAGACCGTTAATATCAGCCTTATACCTTGCAAGTTGTGTGCGTAACTTTTGGTCTTGCTTATCGTTTCTAGAATTTAATATTGCCACTAATAGATGCTGAATTAAATCAGTATTGAAGGCATATGTCGACTGGTAATTCTCAGCAACCAAGTCATCACTATGAGTTATCTTTTTCAGCCTGTCTTCCCAGCCTTGTTCTCTTTGAAGGATGAAGCTAAGCTTTTCATTGAATGCTTTCCGACTCTGAATGCGTTCAGCATCAACCCTCCTCATTTCCTTACTTGTAATTTTTACTAAGTCAAGCTGATCTTTAGTCAGTGAACCCATAAAGCGCCTTAAGTTCTTTCGTAGGCTTTTGTAACTGTCACTTTGATACACCTGATCGTTACGAACTAGCAATTTTTTTTCACTCTGAGTAGTTTTAGTTTTTAAAACTTGAATAAATTTTGTGATTTGCTCATCGGATAAGTCTCTAGCAAGAGGAATTGCCCACATGATCATTTGATCCTCCAGACGAAACCAAGACTCTTCAACATTCTGAGTAATCAGGGCAATACTTTCTATATCTACTTCATCATTTATAGCCAGTTCTAAGTCGCCAATAATTTGTGCATATTGAGGCATTTCTTCCAGTCTATGCCACTGAAAGAAAGGCGTCAAAAGCTCATCTAAGTATTTTTTTTGATCACGATCAAGGTCAACATAACTTTGTAGATACCATGGAAAAAGATTATCAAACTGATTATAAATAAACGTAATTGAACTGCACCCTCCTAAAAAGAGTACCAAAATTAATGCAGCTTTTTTAAGTGTATTTTTCATTATTTATACTAGTTTTCCTAATTACCAAAAAAATATAATTAACCTAATTTTTCCTATCTATTTAAAAAAAATATAGATCTATGCTTAAATCACTGCTTAATAATAAATAAATCCCCATTTAAATGAGCAATAAAATTCACAATAAAAATATTGAAAGCGAAACTGTCATAACCTCGCCTATTGAATTAAAGAAAACTATTCCAGTAAGTGGCAAGGGTAAAGAGAACATTTTAACTAGCAGAAAAACTGTGGACAACATTTTTTCAGGAAAAGATGAAAGACTGATGGTAATTGTTGGCCCTTGCTCGATTCATGACATTGGCGCTGCCAAGGAGTACGCCCTTAAACTCAAATCCCTTCAAGAGGAAGTTAAAGAATCAGTCTACTTAGTCATGCGGGTATATTTTGAAAAACCAAGAACAACGGTTGGCTGGAAAGGATTAATTAGTGACCCAGATATGGACAATTCACTTGACGTTGAAAAAGGCCTCCACCAAGGACGTGAGTTTCTTGCATGGCTTGCAGATCAAGGGATTGCTTCGGCAACGGAAGCCCTCAATCCAATTACTCCTCAATATTTAGGTGATCTTATTTCTTGGTGTGCGATTGGAGCAAGAACAACTGAATCTCAAACTCATCGTGAAATGTCAAGTGGGCTCTCTATGACTGTTGGTTTTAAAAATGGTACTGATGGAAACCTAAACATGGCAATCAATGCTATTAAAGCGTGCTCTTCCCCTCAAAGCTTTCTAGGTATTAATGATGAAGGTCAAATTTCAACTTTTAAGGCAATGGGAAATAAATCATCTCACATTATTCTTAGAGGTGGCATTAAGCCTAATTATTATAAGGATGACGTTATTGAATGCGAAAATCTCCTTAAAGAAAATGGATTAGCCGCAAGGATTATGATTGACTGCTCACATGACAACTCAAATCAAGATTATAGAAATCAGGGTAAGGTAATTGAAGACATAACTAACCAAATATCTGCTGGAAATAAATCAATTTTTGGCTTAATGCTTGAGAGTAATTTATTTTCTGGGAAACAAAAAATATTAGATAACCAAGATGAAATGGA
>JACNFO010000031.1 GCA_014384565.1 Candidatus Pseudothioglobus aerophilus | reverse complement strand
TAATTTTTTAATTTCTGTTAATACGGGAAGTGCATGTTTTTGTCTCAAAGCTTTGTAAGCGTCCCATAAACCCCATATGGCAAGATAAAAAAATCCCTACCCATCGAGTGGGCATAATAAATTTGTAAAACTCAACTGGAATTGGGTGGCTTAATTTTAGGGACACAAAATGAAGCGTATTTTGGGGTTAATGCTTCAAAATCTCTATCGGTCTCAGCGTCACCAACGCGATCAAAAACGAACCTCAGATACTCAAATGGCTTGAGATTATAGATTTTTGCGTTCTCTATGAGTGTAAAGAGATTGGCGCTTGCTTTAGCACCTTCTGCATTGCCTGAGAACAGCCAGTTTTTTCGGCCAATAACAAAAGGCTTTACTTGTCGCTCGGCAGCATTGTTATCAATTGGGATGTGGCCGTCCTCTGTATAAACAGTTAAGGTATGCCAATTATTAAGTGCATAATTTACTGCCTTGCCTAGTAAGCCTTTAGGTGTTGTTTTAGGTGAGGCTTCATCTAGTAATTTTTTAATTTCTGTTAATACGGGAAGTGCATGTTTTTGTCTCAAAGCTTTGGTGTTTTTTGGTGTTGATTCTGCTTCTTTAGCAGCCCGCTCTATCTCATAAAGTTGCTGAATTTTTTTCATAATAATATCAGCGTAGCCTAACTTATTTGACTTCTTGCCTTGGGCTTTAATAACATCCATGAATTTTCGTCTAACGTGCGCCCAGCAACCTACAGAGATGCGACCACTGCCTTTGAGGAATAATCCGTTATAGCCAGCGTAGGCATCGGTTTGAACATAGCCTTGAAACTCATCCAGTTGTTCTTCAGGATGTATACCTTCTCTTGAGGGTTTATAGGTGTAAATACTCCCTGCTGTATTGCAATAAACCCACATATAGCCTTTATGTGAGGAGTTTTCAGGTTTTTTATTTGCGTCCTTAAGTACGGTGACTGGCGTTTCATCAGCTTGTATATAAGGCAGAAGAAAGATTTGCTCTTTGATTTCATCGACAATACGTTGCACTTTATTGCCAACAATCAACATCCACCGGCTCATACTGCTTCTTTTGATTTCAATATCCAATGACTGCCAAATGGCTTCTTGGCGATACAAAGGTAAATGATGGCAAAATTTAGCTTGAGCAATATGGGCTAATAATGAACTTGAGGCAATACTTTTAGGAATAATCTGAGTGGGCATTGGTGCAATTACAACACCGAATTCTTCTTTGTTTTTAACGGCATATTTATAGCGGATATGTTCAATGACTTTAACGCTAGCAGGTATCACTTTTAGTTGCTCACTTTTTTCAAAGCCAATCTCCACATAGCGATCACCATTCGGTAAAACTAAAGCGGATTCAGGTAAGCGATGCTCGATTGTTTCACGTGGAAGATAGCTGGGCAGGGGCTTACGCTTGCCTCTAGTTGGTTTACGTTTATGTCCCTTAACGTCAACTTCTTCACCCGTGTCGTTGTCAAAGGTTCTACCTTCTTCTGCTTGCGCTTCTAACTCTGCCTCATCAAAAAGTGAGGTTTGATTAGGGTCGGAGTAACGCTCAGAAGAGCGGCCATATTTACGTGCATTAGCTAGCTTGAGTGCATCCTGCAAATAAAAAATTAAGGCATCTTTGTCCTTAATGGCAGCATCTTTGTCCTTAATGGCAGCATCTTTGTCCTTAATAAAATTATTAAGTGCTTCTATTTTTTCCTCTTGAGCATGCAAAACACTCTGAATATCAGTGTGAATTTGATTCGTTTCTGATGCATTTACTGGCATAGGTAAATCGCAAATAATACCCTTAATTTATATAGGATTATTATAGCACAAAACCTATAAATTATATAGCTTAACTAACTAAAAATACTGTAATTTAATGCCTGGTGACCATGCGTTTTTTCAAGGTCTAAACCCGATAATAACCACTGCAATTTTTCAGGACTCAACATTACTGTACCGTTCGATTGAAACTTCACTTTAAAAGTAGATTTTTCCAGGCGCTTATACCATAAGGCAAAACCATTTTTATCCCAGTACAGAATTTTAACCTTGTCTCGCTTGCGGTTGCAAAATACATAATAACTGCCATTGGCAACTGCTTGGTTGAAATGACTAGTAACCAATAAAGCCAAAGTGTCTATTGATTTACGCATGTCGACTGGCGTGTTCGCTAGAAACACATGATTTGTGGCAATTAACATTATTTGACAGGTATTTTGAGCACCATTCCATAAGGTAAATTTAGCTCAATTGTTTTTTGTGAAACTTCTGTTGATACCAAAGATATAGGTGAAAACACAGCGGGATTTTTAGTTTGTGTATTCTCTGTTTTATCTGCCTGCCTTTTCCAATAGCTGAAACTACCTGGCTGCAAGTTTTTCTGGCGACAAAATTCAGCTTGGCTTAGATTTGATGTTTTCCATTCTGAAACATAACGAAACCATGTTTTTGAAGACACTGTAAAATACCAGTAGTTTTAACAATGACCACATTATGAAGGGTAAATTTAAATGTTGTTAGATGGGGTTTATGAGACGCTTACGTTGTTCGAGATGAAATGATTCAAGATATTATTGCCTCAGAGGATATTGTTGAAGATCATAAGCCCATTTATGTGGAGACGGTACAAAAATGCGTACAAGATTTTTATCAACTATCAACCAAGGTTATTCAAGCATACTGCCAAAGAACACAGAGTATGGTCGATTTATTTCTTAAACAGTATTTTTTAGAATTAGACAAAGGCAAGGCACCATCACAGTATGATCATACATTGACTAATGCAGTTTCAACCGCACTAAACAAATATCAAAAAATGGTACATTTTAGGCAAAGCACTGCTTATAAAAATGCTTACAAGGTATTATCACAAGCCACACAGCAAAAAGACACACTTGTATTAAAACAACTGGTTAAACATTATTTATCATTAGTGCCG
>JACNFO010000001.1 GCA_014384565.1 Candidatus Pseudothioglobus aerophilus | reverse complement strand
GAGGCTTAATTAAAGTCAAGCCATCAAAAATTAACTCTGCAGTTATTTCAGCAAAGCCATCAATATTTGAAATATCTTCTACAGACAAATCAAAAATTTTTTCGATTGAATAATTTTTTAGTAAATTTTCACAGTTTCCCATTCCAAGTCTTTGTACTCCAAAAGCAGCCAAAAACCTCCAGTCTTCAATACTTTCTTTTCTTGATCTAATGAGCTGGTTAATTAGATTATTAGAGGTTTTTTCACCAAAGCCCATAGACATTAATTTAGCTTCATTTAGAAGGTAAATGTCACTTACTTGACGAATACCTTCATCATATAGTTTTTGAATTGTAGCTTGTCCAAACCCATCATTGTTTGCAAGAATCTGAAAAAAATATATTATTTTTCCAGTAATTTGTTCTGGACATTTTGCATGGTTGAGGCACATTAAAAAATCTGAATCCCAGCTTAATTTATGCCCACAACTAGGGCAGTTAGTTGGAATATCTACTTCAGCCGTTTTCAAAACTTTATTAATCTTTGGAATTACTAACCCACTACGAGTAAGTTCAATAACACTTCCAGCCCCTAATCCTTGGTCTTTCACAAGGCCATAATGATGGCCAGTAGCGCGATAAATTGTTGCACCACTAAGTTGAGTTGGCTCTAATTCAGCAACAGGCGTTATCTTGCCTGTTCTCCCAACTTGAGCAGTTATTGATAGAACCTTAACCTGGGCTTTTTCTTTATTTTCTTTAAAGGCAATTTGCCAGCGGTGAAATTTACGGTTTGAACCCATATGCTTTTTAAGCTCTGGATTTACTATTTCAAATACCACTCCATCTATATCAAAATCTACTCCGCCTTCAAGCTGGCTAACAATATCAAGAAATTGTTTCTTGAATTCATCAATATCTCCTAGCCAATGAGGTAATTGATTGAATGGAACAAATAAAGCAGCTTTAGCCCGAATTGCATCGATAGCAAGCTTATCTAACTCTTTTTCTTTAATCAGGCTAGCCTGAAAATTTCTTGGGTATTCAAAATGATTACTAAGATATTTTTCAAAATAGCTACGTTTAACAACTATTTCTCCAGGGCCTTGTCCTCGTTCACTATTATTATAAACTCCAAGCCCTCTTTCAAAAACTCTACTTATATCACTTCCTTTATTGCCATCACCTCTTGTATAAAGCTTATTACCATCATCGTAGCCTGCAAAACCGTCCAACTTAGCTGTTCCTTTTATTTGAATATCTGCAAGCAAATAATTAAAATCACTTGAAAATTTAGTAACTCTTTCAAGCCATTTATTTACTTCTTCCCAATTATAAGCTTTGTCAGTTGACAACATCTTTTGAGGCAGTTTAATTTTCTCTTCTGAAAAACCTTCAATCTCATCTTCAACTTTTTTTAAGAATGGGTGATTTGGAAGCCTCTTAGCCAGCTCATGAAGAAAAATAAAATCATAATCTTCATCACTTATTATTGGGCTTCCAATTCGATATCTTTGATTTGCGATAATGCAAAACTCTATCAAAACGTCATCTGATAAATCACCAACCAAAGAAATTTGGCTAGTAATATTTTTGATTATTTGATTTGAAAGCATGATTTATTCAAATCTAGCTAGAATTAAAAAATATTTAAAACTTCGATGCAATTTGATTGAAAAGTTCAATACTATAGTTAATTATATCTTGTTCATTCTCTTCACTCAAGTCTACAAAAATCACAGTAGATTGAGATGCACCTACTTCTTTGATAATTAATTGATAAGTCGTATCTTTATCCATAGAGCCTAATATCTTAGAGAAAAAACCTTTATTTGGATTAGCTTTAATCAAAAAACTTCCCTCTATGGCGTCTCGATCATCCACATCAACTCCTAATTCATCAAGAGCCCAACCTAGATAACTCCAAGCTTGTTTTTTATTATAAGGAAAAGTTAAAGCTGCATATCCAGATTCAGATGCAATAACTTCAATAGTGGCTTTACTCGATGAAGTATTAGATTGGATCTTACTTATGGCCTCTACTCTATCATTACCTAGAAAAACCATAAGCCTTAAAAGCATCTCAGTCTCTAGCTCAACATCTTTATCTCGCGGCTGCCAAACTCTTGTTGCACCACTTACAACTTCACCAATTGACGCAAGAGTTAGATAAACCTCAGATTTATTTTGACCTTCAACTGATTCTATTCTAACTCTGTACTTATCAGCAATTGGAAGTCCATACTGAGTCTGCAAAACTTTTGCTAAGCCAGCACGAATAGCACCAAGGGATTTATCAGGAACTTTTGTTTCTATCTCTAGATAATCAGTTTCAAAGATACCAATCTTTTGATTTTCTTTTTCTATTTTAAAGTTATATGACCTAAAAAAATCTTTAGAAAGGCTCCATACCTCACTTGGAGGCAAGTCTACAACAAGCCAGCGACGATATTTGTCTCTCATAACTTCAACATTTTGAACCTTTAGAGCGATTTCATCATCATTACTAACTTGAATAACTTCAGTAAATACTCCTTGAGAGTTCGGAGCAGTTAGATCTGGAGGAATAATTAATGAACCTACCTTTTCATCAGCTTGATAATTAACTACACGACTTCCCAAGCCCATTTTTTTGACTGGTTCTGCTATTTTTGAACAACTTACAACCAATAAGCTAATAAAAAAAATAGTCACATAATTGATAATTTTCATAATAAATTAATTTCCTTTAAATCGTCCTCAATAATTGACTTGAATTCATTTGCAAGCTCTAATAAAGGCAATCTAATACCTTTTTCACATTTTCCCATCTTATGAAGTGCCCACTTAACTGGGATCGGGTTGGCTTCTAAAAATAAGTTCTTATGAAAGCTTTCTAACTTAGAGTTTAAATCTTTAGCAAGTTCAATATTTCCAGCAATAGCTGATAAATAAACTTTCTGCAGCTCTTTTGGAACAACATTAGCAGTTACTGAAATACCGCCATGGCCGCCCGCAATTAGAAAGTCAACAGCTGTGGCATCATCTCCAGTTAATAACAAGAAGTCCTTAGGGCACTTTG
>JACNFO010000002.1 GCA_014384565.1 Candidatus Pseudothioglobus aerophilus | reverse complement strand
TTTCAAATACTGCTATTGAAAATATACAACGAGTTGAGGGGGTTTTGACAGTAAGGGCTCTTTAAGTTTGGTGCCCTGGTCAAGATTCGAACTTGAGACCCCTCGCTTAGGAGGCGAGCGCTCTATCCAGCTGAGCTACCAAGGCAAGGGGTATATTATTGCCACTTATGAGTAATTATTCAAGTGATTATTTGATTAATAATATAATTAGAATTTAAGTAGTCAATATTTATCCTTTCAAGATTGTTCTCTTTAACTAGAACTAATGACGGGAAGCCGCTTATTGGCATGGTTTTTGTTGTGTGAATCTGATCAAGAAGAAGATCATTAACTTCACTCGATTTTAGATCCTCCTTAAATAGGTCTTCATTCAGCCCTATATCCTGAGCAATGTTAATTAATGTATCTTCATTTGAGGGATTTAAGGCATTTAGGTAGTAAGCTTTTTGGATTCCTTCAGTCATTAAAGCTTCAAAATCAGGGTGCTGTTTTTTTGCAGCAATAACAGCTCTACAAGAGAGATATGTTGAGCGCTTGGGCTCATTGAGAGTCCAAAAATCATAATTAAATTCTGTACCAGGAATATTTTTTTGAATTTTTAGCCAATTGTCTTGAATGTATTTTTGAGTGTCTAAGGGCATTGGTAAGTCGCTATCAGGAGCTAGTCCACCCAATAGATAGTAAACATTTATATGACTTGGTAATTCTTTTAAAACTTTATGCCATGTTGACTTAAATGCCCAGCACCACGAGCACATTGGGTCATGAATATAATATAAAGTATTGTTAACTAATTTCAAAAATATTTCCAAAAAAGTATATAATTTACATTATAGGGGTTAAACATTATTGGAGCATACTTATGCAAGCGATCTTAAAAATTTCACTAATTTCTTTATTTTTACTTTCATCTCATTTATCTTTTGCAGGAAGCTTTGTAGATTCTGCGACTGTTACTTCAGTTGAAAAAGTCTATAAAAACTATAGAGTTGATGAGCCTTATCAAGATTGCTATATTCAGGAGACTGTCCAACAAAATACTGGTGATGGTAGCGCGACTAATGAATTATTTGGTGCTGTTCTTGGAGGTGCTATAGGTAACAAACTTGGAGATGGGGATGGAAAGGATGCTATGACTCTTTTTGGGGCACTTATGGGAGCTTCAATTGCGAATGATGCAGAAAAAAAAGCTAACACTAACGGACAAAAAATAATTAGGCAAGAGGTTTGTGAAAATAAAACTAGACAAGTGATTGAGAAAAGGCTAAGTCATTACTTGGTTACAGTCGACTATGCTGGTCGTGATGTTAGTTTTAAAACCAATAGAAGACCTTCTAATGATGTTATAAAAATTGAAGTAACTGTTGACGGTCTTGGAAACTAATCTGTACTAGCTGAGTTTTAAGCCTTAGTGCCTTTCTTTATCTTTTATTTATTAATAGCAACTGTAATTTTAATTACAGTTGCTTTCTTTTATGTTTCCTCTATAGCAGCAACCCCTCCAAAAGGAAGAGCTGCTGATTTATCTAAGGAGCTATCTTTAAAATCTGGTCGCGTTATAGCCTGTATTGGTGACTCATTAACACATGGAAATATTGGAGAATGCTGGGTTGAAAGCCTCCGTAATGAATATCCCGAAGATACAGTTCTTAATGAGGGTATTAATGGAGATGTAGTATGGCAAGTAAATAACAGGATAGAGTCAATTATAAATTGTAATCCTGACATAATAATTCTTATGATTGGCTCTAATGATGCCATGGCCTCTTTCAATAAGAAGTCAGGGGAGCGTTACAAGTCGAGTAATAAATTGCCTGAAATTCCAACTTTTGAAAGCTATCAGAAATTATTACCCAAACTTCTTGATAAATTTAACGGGACATCAAAAGTTGCCTTGTGCACACTTCCACCAATTGGTGAGAATAAAGATTCTGCAATTAATGAGCATGTAAGAAAATTTAATGACTTCATAGAGTTAACAGCAAATAATAAAAACATTAACCTTATTCCAGTCTCAAACCTTTTATGGGATGAATTATCTAAAAGAACTTACCCAGTTAAAAGTGATTATGATCCAAACTCACTTCCAATTATTAGAAGAATTTATGGTGGAATGATGCACCACTATATTTTTAAAAAATCATGGGATGAAATAGCTAAGTCAAAAGGGCAATGGCTGCTATTTGATCAAATTCATTTGGGTGGGCGGGCTGCAAAAATTTTATTTAATGCGACTAAAAAATATATTTCTTCAGTTTAGTTATTGCCCTTATCTATATAATAAATACAGTCATAAATTTACTGTAATAGCCTTTTTTAAATTATTAAAAACTCATGAAAGATATTAAAATTGAAGATCGTTTAATCTTTGCATTAGATGTTCCTGAAGTTTCAGAAGCCAAAAAAATTGTCGCAGAGCTTGATGACAGTGTTAACTTTTATAAAATTGGTATGGAACTTCTAATGACAGGCCAATATTTTGAATTACTAGACTGGTTAATTGCAAGAGACAAAAAAGTCTTTGTTGATTTAAAATTTTTTGACGTTCCTGAAACGGTTGGTAGAACAATTGCAAGGCTTAGTGATTATGGCGCAACTTTTGCAACTATTCATGGCAATCAAGCCCTAATGGAAAAGGCTTCTGAGAATAAAAACAATTTAAAGATCCTTGCTGTTACCGCTTTAACAAGCTTGGATAGAGGTGACTTGGATGATCTTGGTTTTCATTGCAATGTTAAAGATTTAGTTATTTCAAGAGCTAAAAGAGCTTTTGAGGCGGGATGTGATGGAATTGTTTCTTCT
This sequence comes from Candidatus Pseudothioglobus aerophilus, assembly GCA_014384565.1. Taxonomy (GTDB): domain Bacteria; phylum Pseudomonadota; class Gammaproteobacteria; order PS1; family Pseudothioglobaceae; genus Pseudothioglobus; species Pseudothioglobus aerophilus. Next base: position 325 of record JACNFO010000002.1, on the reverse strand, counting down.
GGTCTAGAGGTGCCATACATTCGTGAATATGTTGACAATAAACTTATTGCAGTGACTCCAGGCATTCGTCCAGTAGCTAATGATGATGATCAAAAGCGAGTAGTCGATGTTGCAACAGCTTTTAAGAGTGGCTCTGATTATATTGTAGTCGGGCGACCAATCAAGAATGCTGAAAACCGTTATGAAGCTGCAATTAACATTCAAAAAATTATTCGCTCTTCCTTCGAAGCAGTATAATTCAACACTTTAGTCGCGTAACTCAGTTGGTTAGAGTGCCACCATGACATGGTGGAAGTCGTCAGTTCAAATCTGACCGTGACTACCA
>JACNFO010000020.1 GCA_014384565.1 Candidatus Pseudothioglobus aerophilus | reverse complement strand
TTTTTTCAAACTCACCTATAGCAATGATTTTTAGCTCAATGATCATATCAATTGTTTCTGTTTTATTAGGGCTTTACACTTCAATTACATTTGATTTAGCAACTGGTCCTGCCATAGTTATTACTTTAGGAGTTTTCTTTTTTGTTGCCCAATTCCTCCCGAATAGACGCAGTTAAAGGGATTCATTAAGTGCGGTCAATTGGTTAGTTTGTTGCTCAATTACTAGCGGGTCTATAATTGCCTCTAATTCCCCCTCCATGACTTCGCTTAATTTGTAGAGCGTTAAATTAATCCGATGGTCAGTAACTCTTCCTTGGGGATAATTATAAGTCCTGATTCTTTGAGAGCGATCGCCACTTCCAACGAGTTCTTTTCTTTGAGAGGCCTGCTCCTTCTGTTGTTCTTGTTGTTGAGCATCCAAAATTCTGGATGCTAGAACTGATAAAGCTTGAGCTTTATTTTTATGTTGAGAGCGGCCATCTTGACATTCTACAACGGTCCCAGTAGGAATATGAGTTACGCGAACTGCAGAGTCAGTTTTGTTGACATGCTGACCTCCAGCTCCAGAAGCCCTAAAGGTATCAACCCTTACATCATTCATATTGATATTCACTTCTTCAATGCTAGAAACTTCTGGCATTACAGCAACGGTGCAAGCAGATGTATGAACTCTTCCTTGAGACTCAGTTTCTGGAACCCTTTGAACGCGATGAGCACCGGATTCAAATTTAAGTTTTGAGTAGACGTTGGTGCCACTTATTCGAGCAATAATTTCTTTAAAGCCACCATGCTCCCCTAAATTAGAGCTTAATATCTCAAGCTGCCATTTAGATTTTTCTACATATCGAGTGTACATTCTATAAAGATCACCTGAAAAAATACTTGCCTCATCTCCACCTGTTCCTGCTCTAATTTCAATAATAATATTACGTGAGTCGTTCGGATCTTTTGGAAGAAGTGATTTCTTAAGATCAAATTCTAGTTGCTCTAAAATCTTTCGACCTGAAACAATTTCTTCCTCAGCCATTTCTTTAATGTCTTGGTCATCTTCATGGAGAAGCACTTCTGCAGCATCAATATCAGCAACGACTGATAAATATTCAATGTACTTGTCATTTATTGGACTTAATTGAGAATGCTCTATGGAAAGCTCTCTAAATTTATTTTGATCAGAGGCAATAGACTGATCTGAGAGCATCGCGTTGATTTCTTCAAGGCGCATGGATAATTGCTCTAATTTAGTGAGGATTGATTGATTCATTAGTTGTCGATCTTAGAGGGATTTGTTTTATCTTTTTCGACTATTTCATGAGAGTCAGTTTTAAGATTGCTAGGATTCTTTAAATTCTCTAAAGTTTTGTGAAGTAATTTATTAGTAAGTTTGTCAGCTAGCTCCTCTACCACTAGGTCAGGATTTGAACCTGATTTAAGTTTTCTTAAGGCAGTTTGTAATAGCTCATCCTTAAGTAAATTTGCTTGCCTTCTATGATTTTTAATTATCTCTTCATTAGGAATATTGTTTGCCCATTCAATAAAATCAACACTTTTTGCATTAATTATCTTCTTAGCAATAACTTTTTCTTTTAGTCTTTCTTCTAAATTGCTATTAGCAATTTGCTGTAAATCGTCCACACTATATAGAAATACATCTTCTAATTGATTCGCTTCTGGTTCAATGTCTCTAGGAATAGCTAAATCAATAAGTAGCATTGGTTTATGTTTTCTTTGATGAAGAACTGTTTCAATTAAGCCTTTTCCAATAATTGGAATAGGCGCTGCTGTTGAGGAGATAACTATATCCGCCCTATGAAGATTTTCAGATAGGCTTTTTAATGAAATCGCCTCGGCATCATGCTTAATTGCAATTGGCTGGGCATTTTCTATAGTTCTATTTGCAAAAATCATTTTTCTTACACCTCTCTTACTAAGGTGCTGAGCACTTAGCTCAATCATCTCTCCAGCGCCTATAAGCAAAACAGTTTGACTTGATAGGTTTGTAAATATTTTTTCACTTAGCTTAACAGCGCAATAAGCAACTGAGACTGGTGAAGAACCTATATTTGTGTCAGTACGAACTTTTTTTGCGATTTTAAAGACATGTTGAAATAATTTTTCTAAAATTTTATCTAAAGCGCTTTCATTCTTAGAGAGCTGATAAGCATCTTTTAGTTGGCCAAAAATTTGAGGCTCGCCTAGAACTAAAGATTCCAGCCCACAAGCAACATTACATATATGTTGGACGGCTTCATTTTCTTCATAATAAGAAACATACTCAAGTAAAGAGTGATAATCAATACCGTGACTGGATGCTAAAAACTTTATTAAAACATCACGAATGTTCTTTGAGTTATGGGATACGTAAATTTCTGACCTGTTGCAGGTAGAAAAGATAACGCAGCCTTTAATTTCTTTGAGTGAAAGTAGAGAGGAAATAGCGGGCGCAAGCTCACCATGAGCAAAGGCTACTTTTTCCCTAATTGCTACTGGGGCTATCTGATGGTTTACACTCAATATTGCAATATTCGACATTTAAAAAAACGAAAATAATTGAATCCATTAATTATACATTGTCTATTCAATTTCATCAAAAGATAAAGCAGTTTAAGATAAAGCGATAGTTTTGTATAATTAATAAATATAGTTATCTATTGGTCTAAAATAAAGATCATAAAATTTAAAACAATTATTAAAGATGATTGAAGAGGACAGCCTAGTTGGCGGAGAAAATCAAAATAATGAGGATCTAAAGGTCACCTCAGTTAGGCCAAATTCATTTGCAGATTATATTGGCCAAGAAGATGTCAAATCACAAATGTCTTTATTTATTCAGGCAGCAAAGTCACGTTCAGATGTTCTTGATCATTGCCTAATTTATGGGCCTCCAGGATTAGGTAAGACGACTCTTGCCAATGTTATTGCCAATCAAATGGGTGCAGGTATTAAACAAACGTCTGGCCCTGTTCTGGAGCGCTCTGGAGATTTGGCTGCAATACTTACTAAGCTTGAACCATTTGACATTCTTTTTATAGACGAAATTCACAGGCTCAACCCAGTTGTTGAGGAAATTCTTTATCCCGCATTAGAGGATTTTAAACTCGATATTTTGGTAGGAGAGGGCGTTGCTGCTCACTCAGTCCAGCTAGAGCTGCCGCCATTTACTCTGATTGGTGCAACTACCAGAGCAGGAATGCTTACATCACCTCTGAGAGATAGGTTTGGAATAGTCCATCGTTTGACTTTTTATAACGTTAAAGAGCTGCAAGAGATAGTAGAAAGGTCCGCTTCAATTTTAAATATTGAAATCGAAGGCCAGGGCTCCTTAGAAATTGCTAAGCGCTCAAGAGGAACCCCTAGAATCGCTAATCGCCTTTTAAGAAGAGTCCGAGATTTTGCAGATGTTAAAACAAATGGTGTAATAAATATACAAATTGCAAAAGAAGCTCTTGAAACGTTAAAAGTTGATGAGGCAGGCCTTGAACAGCTCGATCGAGATTATCTTAGCCTCATTATTACTAAGTTTTCAGCGGGACCAGTAGGACTTGATACTTTAGCTACTGCGCTTGGTGAAGAGCGATCAACCTTAGAGGATATGATAGAGCCTTACCTTCTGCAGCAGGGTTTTATAATGAGAACGCCACGCGGAAGAATTGCGACAGACCTTGCCTTCTCTCATATAGGAGAGGTTCGCCTTAGTCATACTCAAGACTTGTATGGTAAATGAGTAGATTAACTGTAAGAGTCTATTATGAAGACACAGATGCTGGCGGCGTTGTTTATTATGCTAATTATTTAAAGTATATTGAAAGGGGCAGGACTGAACATCTCCGTGAACTTGGTTTTGAACTAGCCACTATTGCAGAGGAGATTGGGCTAGTCTTTGTTGTGAAGTCTGTGAAGGCAGATTATTTATTACCCGCTTTTCTTGATGACACTATTGAGGTTCAAACTCGCATTGAATTAGTTAAACATGCGAGCTTAATTTTTGCTCAGAAAATAACGAATATAGAGAAAAATACGGTATTATTTAAGGCTGAAGTAAAGGTAGTTTCTGTATTAAAAAATAATTTAAAGCCTTGCGCTTTTCCGCAAGAAATCATGGAGAAACTAAATGGAAGAAAATAGCTTATCAATTGTTGGCCTAATATTTAGCGCTGGACTTGTTGTTCAGTTAGTTATGATTATATTGGTCTTGATGTCAATTTACTCTTGGACTGTAATTATGTCTAAGAAAAAGATTTTGATGGATGCATCCAGTGATATTGAAAATTTTCACCAAGAATTTGAAAGAGAAAGTGAGCTATCTGTTCTGTATAAAAATCTGCCTCCTTTAGCCTCTGACTGGACTGCAATGGAAGATATTTTTGGCTCTGGCTACAAAGAGTTTACTCATAGCAAGTCCACGTCTAGTCAATTACGCATTATGAATTCTGAAAGAGCGTATAGGTCAATGAATACCTCTGCGAGTAATGAGATTGATCGGCTTGATTCTAGCCTTTCTATTCTTGCGATGATTGCATCTTCAAGCCCTTATATTGGTCTTTTTGGTACAGTTTGGGGAATCATGCATTCATTTATTGGTCTTGCATCAGTTAAGCAGGCAACGATAGCAATTGTTGCTCCTGGTATTGCGGAAGCCCTTATCGCAACTGCCTTTGGACTTTTTGCGGCAATACCCGCAACTATCGCTTACAACAGATTGGTTTCGCATGTTGAGGAAATTGGTAATAAGTACACCGCATTTGTGGAAGAGATTTTTGTAATCCTTCAGAGACAAAAATGATAGAACTGCCTAGGCGCTCAAGGCCTGATATCCATGCAGATATCAATATCGTTCCATATATTGATGTAATGCTAGTCCTTTTAGTTATCTTTATGATGACTACCCCAATTATTGAGCAAGGCGTTGAGGTTGACTTGCCAAGCGCCCCTGCTGGAGTTGTTGATTACCAAGACCAGCAGCCTTCAATTATTTCAGTTGATGTAGATGGAAACTACTTTATAAATCCAATGACCAGTCCTGGAATGGATGCGATTGAAGATCTTGAACCAGTTTCATTAAATGTGGCTATAAATCAAGTGCTTGCTCGAAAAGAGATTTATCCAGATATGCAAGTTTTTGTTAGGGGCGATAAAAAAGTAGCTTACGAAAAAGTGATTGAAATTATTGCTGTATTAAAACAGTATGGCAAGATTGATAAGGTTGGTTTTATGACCGAAAACCCAAATTAGTTGAATTCTAATTATGAATTTTTTTAAAAAAATTACTCAGTTTTTTAGTAACTTATTACCTAAAAAAGCAGAATTAGACTCAGAAGAAAAAGATAAAGGGGGATCTTCAGATGTGCAAGAAGCTAAAACCTCTGGACTTAAAAATTTCATTATTAAGGCTTCAAGTGTTCTTTACAAGTACCTAAAAAAATTCGCCTTATTTATATTAGGCCTCATCAATACAATGATGCAGCCAATGGTTAAGATATCTAAAAAACATCCAATCGCTTTTTGGGCCGCAGTAATCCTACATGCATCTCTTCTATTTGGTTTACTGTATGCAAATGTTGAGCGCTGGAGTCCTCCAGAGCAAAACTCAAGTATCTTGCCTTCTGCGCCAGTTCAAGCAGTTATGATTGATATGGAGATAATTGAAGCAGAGCAACAGCGGTTAAAAGATGTAGAGAAACAAAAGCAACAAAAGATTAAAAGCGAAGAAAAGAGATCAGAGACTGCTCAAAAAGACCAGAAAGTTGCAGAGCAGGAAGCTTTAAAGGCAAAAGCTAAAAAAATTATGGCAGAACTTCAGCGTAAATCAGAAGAGGCCAAGACTAAAGAAGCTGAAATTCAAGCGAGTAAAGCTAATGAAATAATTGCTGATGCTGAGACAAAGACAAAAATTGAACAGGACAAAGCGAAAAAAGCTGAAGCGAAACGTATAGATGAAGAGGCTAAGACTAAAGAGGCTGAGATTCTTGTTGAGGCTGCGGCTAAAAAGATTGAGCTTGCTGAAGCAAAACGAAAGCAAGAAGAAGTTAAAACAAAACTTGCGGAAATAAAACGAAAAGCCGAAGAGGCTAAAACTCAAGAGGCAGAAATATTAGCAAAAGAAGCAACTGCATTAGTAAAAGAGGCTGAGGAAATACGCATAAATGAAGAGGCTAAAGCAAAGAATGCTGAAAAAGAATTTCGGGAGTCTGAAGCGAAACGAATTGCTGAAGAGCTGAAATTAAAATTAGCAGAAGCAAAGCGTGTCGCATTAGAAATTAAAATAAAAGCAGCTGAAGTCAAACAAGATACTGTTGAAGCCCAAACTAAAGAGGCCGAGTTACTCGTCAAAGAGGCATCCAAACAGTTAGAAGAAGATCAGCAGAATAAGGATCTATTGGAGCTAGAAATAGCGGCTCTTAAAGAGGCTGAAGCTGAAATTCAATACAGACAGCTCCTTGCCAAAGAAGTTCAAGATGAGCAAGATACTGCAAGATCATTAATCATTGAGGATCAACTTAATACGCTTCAAAATGCTTATATAAATAATATAGCAGCTAGAGTTAAAACCTTTTGGAGGTACCAGTCAGCTGAAGATGATTGGACAGCTGAAGTTTATGTAGTTCAAGATAGAGATGGAAATGTTAAGGCGGTAGATGTTAAAAATGCTAATGTGGGTAATAGCTCTCTTGGTAAATCATTTAAGGACTCAATTGAAAGGGCTGTAAATAAAGCATCACCACTCCCTGGGGCTCCTGATGAGGCTGTCTTTGATAAAGAGCTCTATTTTATATTTAGTGTAAATTAACCTAAATATTACCTATGAAAACACATGACTTTTTATTGGAATTGGGAACTGAAGAGCTGCCTCCAAAGCTTTTATTAAAGCTTTCAGAGTCCCTTAAGAACAATATTGTTGATGAACTTAAAAAGGTTAATATTTCTTCATCAAGTATCGTGTCTTTCGCTACCCCAAGGCGCTTAGCTGTATCTATTACAGAGCTACAAAGCAATCAAAAAGACCAAGTTATAGAAAAAAAAGGCCCTTCAACAGAATCTCCAGAAATGGCGATTAAAGGCTTTGCTAAATCTTGTGGAGTTGATTTAAGTCAGCTTGAAAAAAAGCAATTAGGCGCTAAAGAGTATTACTTTTACTCAAAAGAAGAGACTGGTCAAAATATAAGTAACCTCTTACCAAAAATCATAGAAAGCTCAATTAAAAATATTCCAATTACAAGAGCAATGAAATGGGGCAGTGCAGACCATTCTTTTGTTAGGCCGGTCCACTGGCTAGTTGTAATGCTTGATAATGAGATCGTTCCAGCAAAAATCATGGGACTTGAAAGTGGAAGAGTTACGAGGGGTTTAAGATTTCAAAAAGATCTTACTATTGAACTTTTACATGCGAGCGAGTATGAGTCGGTAATGTCAAAAAGTGCTCAAATCATTGTTGATTTTAAAAAGCGCAAAGAGATTATCCGTGAGCAGGTTTTATTAGTAGCAAAGCAGAATAATGCTGAAGTAGTTATAGATGAATCTTTGCTGGATGAAGTTTGTGCCCTAGTTGAGTACCCTAGAGCTTTTGTTGGAAAGTTTGATGAAAAATTCCTATCTGTTCCGCATGAAGCTCTAATATCGGCGATGAAGTCACACCAAAAATACTTTCATTTAGTTGACAGTAAGGGGAGTCTGTTGCCATTATTTATTTCTGTTGCAAACAATGAATCGAGTAATTTAAATGTTGTTATTGAGGGCAATGAAAGGGTTATTCATCCTAGACTATCAGATTCTGAGTTTTTTTGGAATCAAGATAAGGCTGTCAGGCTTGATCAGAGAATAGATGGGCTGGATAATGTTTTGTTTATGAAGTCTCTTGGCTCCATGGCTCAAAAAGCGAAACGGATAGAACACCTAAGTTCTTATATTGCAGAGTTGGTTGGATTCGATCCTAAAGAATCTTCTCGAGCTGGTCTTTTATGCAAATCTGATCTTTTAAGTGAAATGGTTGGTGAATTTGCTGATTTACAAGGAATTATGGGTGGTTATTATGCTCTTAATGATGGAGAGTCAAAAGCTGTTTCAATAGCTATTAGAGAGCACTATCAACCTCGATTTTCAGGAGATACATTACCCTCTACAAGTGAAGGTCTTGTAGTTGCAATCGCCGATAAGCTAGATACTATTAGTGGTATTTATGGAATTGGGCAGGCTCCAACAGGCTCTAAAGATCCCTATGCACTTAGAAGGCTTGCTCTTGGACTGCTGCGAATACTGCTTGAGGCCAAAATAGAATTAAACCTTAAGTCATTGATTAAATTCTCTCTAGATTTACACTTAGAGGGAGTAGATAGAGGCACCTCTGACTCAATCTATAAATTTATGATGGAGCGGCTAAAGGCCTACTACAAAGATGCTAATATCGATAGCAACTTGTATGAAGCTGTTCTGGCAGTTAGTCCAGACTCACCGTTTGATTTTCATTTGAGAGTTGAAGCGCTTAATGAGTTTATTCAAAGTGCTGACGCCAAGAGCTTGATTGAGTCAAATAAAAGAATTGCAAATATTCTTAAAGATTCAACCAAACATCATAATGACCTTAATTCTGAGGCGTTAATTGAAGACTCGGAAAAAAATCTGTATAAAGCTACAGAGTTACTATCTAAAGAATTATCAGATAAAAAAGATTACAAGACGACCATGCGCTCGCTGCTTGAATTAAAAGAGGCGATCGATACATTTTTTGATAATGTTATGGTCAATACAGAGGATTTAAAAGTACGTGAGGCTCGACTTGCTCTGATTAGTCGAGTTAGAGCCCTGTTTTTATCTGTTGCTGATATTTCTCACCTCTCAGCATAACTAAATGAAAGCTTTGCTTCAGAGAGTAAGCTCTTCAAAGGTTGAAGTTGAAGGAAAAGTAGTGGGCCAAATTAGTAAAGGCCTGCTAGTCTTTATTGGTATTGAGAAGCAAGATGACATGATGTCCTCAGATAAGATGGTAAAAAAAATACTCTCATATCGAGTTTTTCCAGATTCGGATGAGAAGATGAATTTAAGTATTCGTGATATAAATGGAGAGCTTTTAATTGTATCTCAATTTACTCTTGCAGCAGACACCAAGAACGGAACAAGGGCAGGTTTTTCAACAGCAATGCTGCCAACTGAAGCAGAAAAACTATACAATAATTTTCTTGAAAAAACTCAATCTATGGGCATCATTACTGAAAGTGGTATTTTTGGAGCGGACATGCAGGTTTCACTTGTTAATGATGGGCCAGTAACCTTTCTTTTAGAAACTTAAGTAGTTTATGCTTTTATCTGTCTTCAATAAATTTTCCAATACTTATTATGAGTAGCGCTAATAAAATTTATGGTATCAAGAGCTGTGATACCGTCAAAAAAGCTCTTAAGTATTTATCTAATAATGATATAGCTTATGAATTTATAGACTTTAGAGTCGATCCAATTTCAAAAAATGAGTTTCAAAAAATGATTGAAAAAGTTGGATTTGAGGTGCTTATAAATAAGCGCTCAACTACCTATCGAACATTAACTGAAATTGAAAAAGATAATGTTGATTATGAATTAATTTTGAAATACCCAACTTTAATTAAGAGGCCAGTTATGATCAGAGATGAAAAAATAATGGTAGGTTTTAGTGAGCAGAAATATTTAGATTTTTTTTAGCTAGTTTTATTTTTGATCTTTAAGCTCCTTTCTTACTTCATTCATGTCAATTGATTTAGCTTTTTCTAATAAGTCTTCTAAGTCTTTCCCAGACATAGACCCTGGCTGTGAAAAAATTCCAATTCCATCTCTAAAAATCATTAAAGTTGGGATTGATCTAATTTGAAATTGAGCGCCAAGTTCTTGTTCATCTTCAGTGTTGACTTTAGCAAAGGTCACTCCATCAACTTTCTCAGAGATTTCTTTAAAGGTTGGAGCAAACTGAATACATGGACCGCACCAAGGAGCCCAGAAATCAATAATAACAATTTCATTATTGTTAATAGTCTCATCTAAATTTGCTTGTGAAAGCTCAATTACTGACATAAATTTTCCTTTTAAAATTTTTTAAAAAACATTATAACTTTTTTACTAAAATACTGGTTAGTTTTTACATAGCTGATAAAATATCCCAATGAAAATACTTGGTATAGATCCTGGGTCTAGAATTACTGGTTTTGGTTTAATTGAGGCAAATAAACTAAAATTTACATATCTTAGTAGTGGTTGTATCAGAACTCAGGGTGATTTAAATGAGCGAATTATTACGATATATGAGGGCGTTAAAGAGGTTATTGCCAAGCATGAAATTGATATAGTCGTTATTGAAAGAGTATTTATGCGGCCTGATAGGCCAAATCCTGATGCTGCAATTAAACTTGGGCATGCTCGCGGTGCAATTATTTCTGCTACTGGAGGCCAAGGTATTCCAATTATAGATTACACAGCCAATCAAATTAAAAAGGCAGTTGTTGGAAGAGGTCACGCCTCGAAGGAGCAGGTTTCTTTTATGGTCCAGCAGCTCCTCAAATTAAATAAAGCGCCGCAAGAAGATGCTGGAGACGCTCTAGCAGGAGCAATTTGTCATGCATACCATGCGTTGTAAAAATTAACTAAAGTAAACTTTTACTTCACCAAATCCTGGCAGTTTTTTTATAATTTCGCTGAGCTCAAAATTGATTGTACTAATTTCATTATTATTTAAATAATCCACCGAAAGATAAAAGTCCACTAGTATTTCACCCTCTAGATAGTGCAGTTGGGTTCTTTCGATTTCATAAGAGCAGTTCTCAAGTTTGAGCGACTGACTAATAATCTTTAATGCTTGTGCTCTTTCTGGAAGGTTCTTATAAGGCGCATCTTCTTTTTCTTCATCATTTTCAGGATCAATATGAACAGTAACGTCATCAAGTTCCTCGATACATTCTTTCGCAACTCTCTCAACACTAACGCTTATTATATGGCCTTCACTAACGGATAAAAATGGATTGACCTGGACATGAACGTCAGCTGATTTTTTATGGCCAACTTTTCTGGTTCTTAGAGTATGAACGCTGTTCACTCCTTTAATTTCAGCAAGTGCTTTATGAAGATTTTTTATGTCTTCTGGATCAATTGAAGTATCTACTAATTCTTTAGTCGCTTCAAATCCAAGTTGCCAGCCAATATAAATAACCATTAAGCCAACTATAATTGCAGCAACGCTATCTAGGAAAAAATATCCATTGGCTGCACCTATAATTCCAATAACAACAACTATAGAGGAAAATGCATCAGTTCTATGATGCCAAGCATTCGCTTTAAGAAGGTCAGACTTAATATTTTTAGCAACTTTAACTGTATACCAATACAAAGCCTCTTTACTAAAGATTGATAATGCAGCAGCCGCAATTAACCAGTTTTCATGTTTTAGAGCAGCGGCATTGCTGAAACGTCCAAATCCATCAATAATAATAATGGTACCAACTATTGCTAAAAAGATACTTAATCCTAAAGTTGCAACCGTTTCAAATCTTTCATGACCATATGGGTGATCAGCATCTGGTGCTTCTCCAGAAAGTTTTGCGGCATACCATGTAACCCAGTCTGTGAGCAGATCTGAGAAAGAATGAATTCCATCTGCAATGAGAGCTCCTGATTGACCTATGATGCCTAGAGATACTTTTATAACAGAAAGTAAAAAATCAATAATTGCCCCTATAACGGTAGCTTTTTGACTTTCTTTAGAACGATTGATAGAGTGCATTGCTAACTTAATATTCTAATTATGTATCGACCTATTTTAAGTTAAATGCCTTTATTTTTCCATTAGTTTCTGATAAGGACCATAAAATTATGGAAAAGTATGGCATTGTTAATCCTGAGGGAGCAGCCTTAAAAACATCTATTTTAATTGACGAGAATTTTATTGTTCGTCATCGAGGTGTTAATGATCATCCTCTGGTTAGAAATTTAGATGAAATGCAAAGAATAGATGATGCGCTTAATTTTATAGTGATAATGGAGAGGTATGCTCAGCGCCATGGAATAAGGGTGAGGAGCGGATGGAGGGATCATCTGAAAGCTTGGAAGAGTATTTATTAAAAGTTCTGCTAACCTTTAATTTTATAAAAAATATAAAATTTATAATTAGTTTTTTTCTACAATAACATTAAAATTTGGAAGTGCTTTAATAAGATGTTTTCCATAAAACTTTGTTACTAGTCTGTTATCAAAAATAGTAATTTTACCGGTATCTGTCTCAGTTCTTATGAGTCTACCACAAGCTTGTATTAATCTTAATGAAGCGTCAGGCAGGGAAATTTCCATAAATGAATTTCGATTTAACGACTCAAGATACGATTGAGTCGTTTTTTCAATTGGCGATGTTGGAACGCTAAATCTTAACTTTGCAATAATCACATGGTTTAAATTATCACCTTTAAGATCAACGCCTTCAGCAAAACTATCAAGACCAAAAATTATGCTGCCTTTCCCATTTTTTCTATTTTCAACATGTCTTTCTAAAATGTTTTTCTTGCTATATTCACCTTGAATAAATAGATCACAATCTAATGATTTTTCTATTAAGTCGGCTACACTCTGCATTTGATAGTTTGATGCAAAAAGCACGAGTGTGGCTGCTGATGTATCAATACGTTTTTTTAACTCTAGCGCAATTTCTTGAGTGTGATCAAAAGACTGTGTTGGACTTGCTTTAATTTTAGCGATTATAAAGTCAACTGATTCATGATTAAACGGAGATGCCAGGCGAAGATACTGATTTTCTAATAACTTTAATCCAAGCTGCTGATTTAATCTATCAAAGCTTCCTAGAGCAGTCAATGTAGCCGATGTAAAAACAACTCCTGCTGCTTTAGACCATATTAATTTGTCTAAATAGTTAGAAACATCAATTTTTGCAGTATTTAGTTGATAGTTATTTTTTTTATTAGCAAGCTTTGATTGACTTATCCAATTACTTGTTGGAGCTTGCTCATTATTTAGGTTTTGATTAAATGTATTTAAAAGTGATAAGATTGAAGATAGATTTTGATTATTTTGACCAATTATATTATTTAAGTTGTCAGTTATAGCCTGGTCAATATTATGGCTTTTATAGTGCTCTTCCCAAATATCTTTATGCTCTGAAAAATCTTTATACGCTGAATTAAATAAGACCAATATTTGTTTGGTTAGGTTCAGTATTTCACTAGGCACGCCAGTTATGGGGAATAGATGAATGTCATCTTGGTATTCAAGATTTGAGATGACCTCAGTTAGCTCGCTTATAGCTTCGTCTGTTTTTTCAATATAACTAAGAGGGGGTGTAATTTTTATAATTTTTATAATCTGATCTATGGCGCTCTGATATTGACGGATAGATGTTTTCATGAACTCAGTACTTCCACCCAGTGAAAAATGAGAAAGCGCTTTTTGAGATAAGTGATGAGCCTCATCAAAAACAAAAATACAATCTTCAACTTCAGGAAGAACATTGTTACCATTAATAATATCAGCCAAAACTAGGTCATGATTTGCAATAATTACATCAGCATGTGAGGCTTTTTTTCTAGCTTTAAAAAAAGCACAATCATTATAAAATTCACAATTTTTAGAGTTGCAAGTAAATCGATTGCAGGCAATTTTTTGCCATAATTTATTTTCAGGTGGATTCTCAAGGTCATCAATCTCCCCACTCCACCTTGTGGCAGAATAGCTTTCAGTCATTTCACTTAAAACATCTAAGTCATTTTTACTTGGCTTTTCATCCCAAAGAAGAGCATCATCTAAAAGAGAAGGAGAGCTTGAATTGTCTTCTGTCAGGTTAATTAAGTTTCGAATACAAACATATCTTGACCTTCCTTTAGCTAAAGCATATTCAAAATCAACTGAGGAGTATTTCCTTGCCTCAACAATATCTTTATTTAGAATTTGTTCTTGAAGGGCTACATTTGCAGAAGCTATAACTAGCTTCTTTTTTGACTCTTTTGCAATTGGTAAGCAGCTCACTAGGTAAGCCATAGTTTTCCCAGTTCCAGTAGGAGCTTCAACACATATTATTGGGTTTGAATTGGCATACTCACCTGTCAATGTTTTTGAAATCTCAGCAATCATTTTATTTTGAGATGAGCGGTTACTAAAATCTGGTAATTGTTTTTTCGCATCTTCAAAGGAAGAACGTATTTGTTGTTTAAGTTTTGTTGTTAGCATTAAGTGGTTTAGGAGCTTCTATCTAGTGAAAGCTCACATAATAGTTCAAGTGCACAGCGATATTCAGAGTTAGGAATAACTTCCAGAAACTTCAGTGCTTTAGTGGATTCATTTTTTGCTACTTTGCGACTATATTCAAATGCATTAACACTAAGAAGAATATTTACAATATTATCTATGTTCGAAGAGTCAGCATTGATTATGGCATTAGAAAGAGTTACTTTTTCAATCCCTTTGGTATTTTCAAGGGCGTAAATCATTGGAAGTGTAACTTTTCCTTCAGATAAGTCATCGCCAACTTCTTTTCCAATAGCTGAAGGATCTGATTCATAATCAAGGGTGTCATCTATAATTTGAAAGGCATTACCTAAATGCATTCCAAAGCTACCAAGCCCATCAATTATGTTTTTATTGGATTCAGATAAGATTCCAGCTATCTGGCATGCAGCTTTAAAGAGACACGCTGTTTTTCTTTCAATTACTTCAAAATATTCTGACCGAGAAACGTTAGCATTTTTAATATTTAATAATTGAAGCACCTCTCCTTCTGAAATCTGATTGGTTGCTTTAGATAAGATCTTCATTATTTGCATCGAATTGGGTTCAACCATAATTTCAAATGCCCTTGAATACAAAAAGTCACCGACTAGAACGCTTGGGGCATTCCCCCATAATTCGTTTGCAGTTTCATGGCCTCGACGAGTGGATGAGTTATCTACGACATCATCATGCAGAAGAGTTGCAGTATGAATGAGTTCAATTACAACTGCCATTGAGTGATGATAATCACCTTTATAATTCGTTGCTCTGGCACATAATAATAGAAGAAGTGGCCTTATTCGCTTTCCACCTGAGTTGATAATGTACTGGCTCATTTGACTAATGAGGTCCACATTTGAATCCAGTCGATTAACTAGAATTTCATCCGTCATCACTAGGTCGCTCTTCATGAGAGTATGAATTTCACTAAAATTTTGCATAAGGATTTATTTTAACTGACTTGCTAATAAATAAACTTCTTTAGATCTTGGACGAGATGCTTTTGGTTTGATGACAGAAACTTTTTTAAAAATATTTCTAGCATTTTTAACATAAGTATCAAAACCATCACCCTGAAATACCTTGACAATGAAGTTGCCATTTTTTGACAAGGTTTTAGTGGCCATATCTAGAGCTAGTTCAGCTAAATACATTGACTTAGGCTGATCAACAGATAGTTGGCCACTCATGTTTGGTGCCATATCAGACAAAACAGTATCAAACTTGTTGCCATTAGTCATTAATATTAAATCATCATATATGAACTGTTCTGTAAAGTCTCCTTGAAGAAAGCTGACTCCATTTATTTCTTCAATTGGCAAAATATCACTCGCAATTACCTGCCCAGATTTGCCTGTAAACTTTAATGCAACTTGAGACCATCCTCCAGGTGCAGCGCCTAAATCTAACACTTTATCACCATTTTTAATAAGTTGACCCTTTTCAATAATTTCAAGTAGCTTATAGACTGCTCTGCATCGATAGCCTTCTTTTTGTGCTTTTTTTACGTATTCATCACTTAAATGCTCCTGCATCCAGCGACGAGAGCTTCCTTTTTTGGCCACAGTTTCAAAAATAAATAGAATATTAGATGTATTTTATAAGAGAAGGGTATCCAGCAATACTAAATTGATTTTTGATTTAGCTTGGGTATTGTTAGGTTTTTACGGGATAATACGACATCGATTTTTTATGAGTAAATTATTAAATGGCAAACAATTTAAGAAATATAGCAATTATCGCCCACGTTGACCACGGAAAGACTACGTTAGTAGATAAATTACTTTCTCAATCACAAACATTTGATGATCGTTTTAAGGCGACTGACAGGATGATGGATTCTAACGATCTTGAAAAAGAAAGAGGAATCACGATCAGTTCAAAAAATACAGCTATTAAATGGGGAGATTATAGAATTAATATTGTTGATACTCCAGGCCACGCTGACTTTGGTGGTGAGGTTGAAAGGGTGCTTTCTATGGTCGATAGTGTATTGCTATTAGTTGATGCTAGCGATGGCCCGATGCCTCAAACTCGTTTTGTTACAAAGAAAGCTTTTGAGCAGGGCCTTAATCCAATTGTAGTGATTAACAAGATTGATCGCGATAGCTCCAGACCCGACTGGGTAATTGATCAGGTATTTGAGCTATTTGATCAGTTAGGCGCGACTGAAGAGCAATTAGATTTTCCAGTCATATATGCCTCAGCACTCGGCGGCTATGCATCTGAAGACGACACTGTTAGAGAGGGTGATATGACCCCAATGTTTGAATTAATTGTTGAAAAAGCACCCGCTCCTAAGGTGGATATTGATGGCCCATTTCAAATGCAGATAACGTCATTAGACTACTCTTCATTTGTAGGAGCAATTGGAATTGGAAGAATTGAAAGAGGTGTTGCTAAGAAAAATATGCAGAACATCTTAATTTCACCTGATGGAACCGAGCGTAAAGTTAAAATTGTTCAATTATTAGGTTTTAATGGTCTAGAGAGGCATGATGTTAGTTCTGCTAATGCAGGAGATATAGTTGGGGTAGTTGGTATTGAAAATATATCAATTTCAGATACGATCTGTGATGTAACTAAAGTTGAGGCGTTACCTCCTTTAAGTGTTGATGAGCCTACGGTTAGTATGGCATTCAGAGTTAACGATTCTCCATTTGCAGGCCTAGATGGAAAATATATTACATCTAGAAATATTAGAGAAAGGCTTGATAAAGAGCTTATTTATAATGTAGCTTTAAGAGTTGAAAATACTAAAGATTCCTCTGAGTTTGTGGTTTCAGGCAGAGGTGAGTTGCACCTTTCAATTTTGATTGAAACGATGCGAAGAGAGGGCTTTGAATTATCGGTAGGAAGGCCTCAAGTTATTCTTAAAGAAATTGACGGAGTTACCTGTGAGCCTTTTGAAGACTTAACGGTTGATGTGGAATCTGTTCATCAAGGCTCTGTGATGGAGAAATTAGGCGAAAGAAAAGCGGAGCTATCCAATATGACTCCAGATGGAAAAGGACGAGTAAAGCTTGATTTTAAAATTCCAGCTAGAGGTTTAATTGGATTTCGAACTGAGTTTTTAACGGCAACGACTGGAACTGGGCTAATGTACTCAACATTTGACTCTTATAAGCCTCAAAAGGATGGAAAGATTGGTCAAAGGACGAATGGATCTTTAATTTCGATGAATCAAGGCAAATCTGTTGCTTATGCGATATTTAATTTACAGAAAAGTGGTAAGTTTTTTGTGGGCCATGGCGAGGACATCTATGAAGGTATGGTCGTAGGAATTAACACAAGGGATAAAGATCTTGTAATTAATGTTATGAAAGGTAAGCAGTTAACTAATGTAAGGGCATCAGGTACTGATGAGGCAGTTGCATTAACTCCAAAGATTACCTTAGATTTAGAGCAAGCACTGGAATTTATTGATGATGACGAGTTAGTTGAAGTTACTCCTCATAACATCAGGATTCGTAAAAGACTGCTTACTGAAAACTTGAGAAAAAGGTCAAAGAGTTCATAAACTCTTCACTGTTTCTTCATTGTTCACCTATATAATCATCCGATTTGAGCTAAATTAAAAGTAAATTATGGATTCTTTTTTAAATT
The DNA here is from genome assembly GCA_014384565.1 of Candidatus Pseudothioglobus aerophilus. Classification (GTDB taxonomy): domain Bacteria; phylum Pseudomonadota; class Gammaproteobacteria; order PS1; family Pseudothioglobaceae; genus Pseudothioglobus; species Pseudothioglobus aerophilus. The sequence continues at coordinate 42,552 of JACNFO010000020.1, read as the reverse complement.
TTTTAGTTAGGCAAAAAAAGTTCGCCTTAGTTTTTTCTCTTGCCTTTATAGCAATAGGTACGCTAGCAGTTGTTGGAATGCAAAGAGATCAGTTTCCTGCAGTTGATTTTGAAATTCTTAGTGTTACAACGGCTTATCCTGGGGCATCTCCTGAAGACGTTGAAAAAGCAGTTACAAACGTAATTGAAAAAGAATTATCAAGCGTTGGTGGTATTAAAGAAATATCTTCGACCTCTCGTGAAGGTCTCTCATCTATTATTGTTACCTTAGAGGCAGACTTAAAGGATGTTCAGACCGTAAAAAATGATGTTCGAAATGCTGTAAATCAAGTCAAAAGTTTTCCTGAAGAGGTAACAGATCTTCCTCAGGTAGTTGATTTTAATGTTTCTGAATTCCCAATCATTACTATCAACATTGACGGCTCCTTGATAGATTATGACCAATCACGACAAATTACTGACGATTTAGAAACAGCTCTTCTTAAAGTCAAAGGTGTTTCTGCGATTGATAAAAGTGGCTATCTAGATAGTGAAATTCAAATTAAAGTTAACCCAGACAAGCTTGATAAATATAACATGTCAATTAATGAAGTTATCTCTGCAATTTCTTCTAGAAACGCTCGCTTTACGGTTGGAGATAATAACCAACAAGACTTAGAGAAAAATATTGTCATATTGTCTGAATTTGAAAGTGTTGATGACATTAAAAATGTTGTTATTAAATCTAGCTTTGATGGTCCTGTTATAAGGCTTATTGATATTGCTGAAGTATTTAGAGGTGAAGAAGAAGAAAAATCTATAACTCGAGTAAATGGAACTAAAGGCTTTATTCTTGAGATCAAAAAAACTAGTCAAGCGGATATCATTAGAACTGCAAAAAGAGTTAAAGAGCGAGTTTCAGAGCTGCAAGAATATTATCCAGATGAGATTAACATTTTTTTTACTGATGACTCTTCATTGGCAGTTGCTAACCGAATTGATATAATTCTTAAAAATGGCTATATTGGTCTAGCACTAGTTCTTGTCGTTTTAGGTGCATTTCTTTCCATAAAAACTGCTTTTTGGGTTGCTGTCAGTATCCCCGTAACTTTGTTAGGAACTGTCGCCTTTATGGGACTAACAGGCAACACAATTAACTTAATATCTCTTTCTGGTTTCATCATTGTGCTCGGAATTGTGGTGGATGATAGTATTGTTATTGCTGAAAGCATTCACCACTATAAGGCAAAGGGAGGAGATCTCTATAAAAATGTTGTTACAGGCCTAAAGCGGGTTATTCTGCCAGTGATAACGACCATAATATCGACCATGCTTGTGATGTCATCATTCTTTTTAATGTCCGGAACTTTAGGAAAGTTTATTTATGTGCTTCCCGTAGTTGTAATATTTGCTTTAGGGATTTCTTTTTTAGAGATTACCTTTGCGCTTCCAGCTCACCTTGCAACTCAAAAAGTGGAAAAGCAAAAGACTTGGTTTATCCCATTTGAAAACCTCTACAACAGGATGATGCACCATGCTTTAAGATGGCGCTATTTGATTGTTCCACTATTTATTGCTTTACTAATTTATTCGGCAATTTTTGCTGTCAAAAATATTCCATTTAATTTATTTCCTTCAAGAGGTGCAACAGTAATCTTTTCAAACATTGAAACTCCTAATGGAAGCTCTGCTGCCTATACTGAAAATATTGTTATACAGGTCGAGAATATCATTGCTAATGAGATAGGAAGTGACCTTGACTCTTTCACCAGCAAGATTGGAAGTTACTTTACAAATATTGCAAACATTAAAATTACTCTTACACCAACAAGTGACAGGGAAAGAACTGCAGAAGATATGGCAGATAAGCTTGAAGCACTAGTGGCAGATATTGAGGGTGCTGACAAAATTGATATAACTTTAATAGCACCTGGACCTCCAAGAGGCTCTGATATTGAGGTTACGCTCGTTTCTGAAAACGATTCTCAGAGAAACTTAGCTGCCAATAGATTCGAAGAAATTCTCAGCTCCATTGAAGGCGTTGATGATATAGACCGTAATGATGAGATTGGTAAACCTAGAATCGAAACAGTACTTGATTTTGATGAGATGGCTCGTCTAGGTGTTGATTATCAGTCAGTTTATAGACATCTTAGAACAGCATTTTCAGGCTCTTATGTAACTGACATTACTATTGCTGGAAACGAGGAAGATGTTCGAGTATATATAGGAGAAAATGATTACACTGAAAATTTCATTAAGAATACTTCTGTCAAAAATCGTCAAGGCAAGCTAATACCAATGGGTCAATTCTCAACGCTTCGAGAGATTGAGGGAGAGCCTGATTACAATCATTTTGATGGCGATAGGTCCATCAAACTTTCAGCAAGTATTGATGAGCGGGTAACAAATAAAACCAAAACTTTGAAAACCTCTTTAGAGGAATTAAATCTTGCAGTTGATTTTCCTCAAGTATCAATCATTACAGGCGGTGGTGCGCAAGAACAAATTGATTCATTACGAGATTTTCTTTACGCTTTTGTTGTAGCAATTGTTGGTATTTTCCTAATCCTTGCTATACTATTTAACTCATACTCTCAACCCCTTCTTGTTTTAGCAAGCTTTCCATTTGCACTGATTGGGGTAGTTTGGGCATTTCACTTCCATGGTTATTCCCTAAGTTTCTTTGCTCTAACAGGTGCTCTAGGTTTAATGGGAGTTATTGTGAACGACTCTTTGGTTATGGTAAGTCACTTAAACTATATTAAGCATAAAAGTGCCAAACTAGAAGACAAAATTGTTTGGATTGCAAAAGGCTCGAGGGATCGTTTAAGAGCGGTAGTTTTAACTACTCTAACAACAATGGCAGGGGTATTACCACTTGCGTATGGGATTGGCGGCAAAGATGAGTTTTTACAACCAATGGTTCTCGCACTCGGCTATGGACTAATGTTTGGTACACTTCTAACTTTAGTTCTTTTGCCTTGTATGTATCTCATGAACTATGATTTTATTAATATGCTTGGTAGAGTTAAAACAAAGTTTTCTAGAAAGAAGGTAGTTGTCTAATTACTTGTTTTGAAGTGCTAAGCGAATAAGCTGCTCGGTAGAAAGGTTTTGGTCAGAAATTTTTGAAACCATTTTATTGGCTTCCTTCGTTTTAAAGCCTAGAGATTGAAGCGCCTCAACGGCTTGAATGCTATTCGGATTTCCACTCTGTTTAAATTCATGGGTACTTCCACCAGGACTTCCAACTAGTTCAAGCTTACTCAGCCTATCTTGAAGTTCTACAATTAGTTTAAGGGCAGTTTTCTTTCCAATCCCTGGAGTTTTTGATAAAAGGTCTGCGTCCTCATTTGAAATACATTCAATGAGAGCATTTACAGAAAGGTGTGACAAAATTGCAAGAGCAACTTTAGGGCCAACACCATTAACCCTTATTAACTCTCTAAAGATACTTTTTTCATCCTTAGTGATAAATCCAAATAACGTGTGTGCATCTTCTTTAATGCTTAAATGAGTGAATAATAATGTGTCTTCTGAGGTTTTATCAAGCTGATAAAACGTGGACATAGGGCACAGTATTTCATAGCCAACACCACCAACTTCTAGAAGTACTTCGGGTGGATTTTTGCTAATAATTTTACCTTTTAGATGACCAATCATAACCAGGGGTGCTTTTTAAAGTGTTCTGTTTCAAATAAACGTATTTGATCTTCATATTGCAATGTTAAACCAATATCATCAAGCCCATTGATCAGTCTGCGTTTTCTTTCGGGATCAACATTAAATTCAAAAGAATGAGTATCTGTCGTTACACTTTGGTCATAAAGGTTGATGACTATGTTTCCACTATATTCAAACAGACCATCCACAATTTCACTACTTAAAACAACTGGAAGAATGCCATTTTTAAAGCAGTTGTTATAGAAAATATCAGCAAAGCTAGGTGCAATAATTGCTCTAAATCCAAAGTCTTCTAATGCCCATGGAGCATGCTCTCGAGAGGAGCCACAACCAAAGTTCCTTCTGGTAAGTAGAATTTGAGCTTTTGAATATTTAGGATTATTTAATACAAAGTCAGGATTGATTGGTCGTTTTGAATTATCCATCCCAGGCTCACCATGATCTAAATAACGCCATTCATCAAATAAGTTAGGTCCAAATCCACTTTTTTTAATAGACTTTAAGAACTGTTTTGGAATGATTGCGTCTGTATCGATATTTGCTCGATCTAAAGGCGTAGCAATGGAGCTTAAAGAGGTGAATTTTTTCATGACTCTACTCCTGAAAAATGTCCTGCAATTGCACTCGCTGCTGCAATTGCTGGGCTTACAAGATGAGTAAAAGAGCCCTGTCCTTGCCTACCTTCAAAGTTCCTATTTGATGTGCTCGCACACCTCTCTCCAGCTTCTAGTTTATCTGCATTCATTGCAAGGCACATTGAACATCCTGGCTCTCTCCACTCAAAACCTGCATCTTTAAAAATTTTATCAAGTCCTTCATCTTCAGCTTGCTTTTTCACAAGTCCAGAGCCTGGAACTACAAGAGCTAGTTTTATGTTATGAGCAATTTTTTTACCCTTTGCAACAGAAGCAGCTATTCTTAAATCTTCAATTCTTGAGTTAGTGCAAGAGCCAATAAATACTTTATCTATTGCTACCGAACTCATTGAGGTATTGGGCTTTAAATGAATGTACTTTAAAGCATTTCGTATACTTTCAGCTTTAACCTCATCTTTCTCTAATTTTGGATCAGGTGTTGAGCCATTAATATCAACGACCATCTCTGGAGATGTTCCCCAAGTTACTTGAGGCTTAATAAGACTTGCATCGATTAAGATTGATTCATCAAAGTTCGAATCAGCATCACTATGCAGAGTGTTCCAATATTTTACGGCTGAATCCCAATTCTCACCTACCGGTGAAAAAGGCCTACCTTTAACGTAGTTAATAGTTTTATCATCAACTGCTACAATACCAACTTTTGCCCCTGCCTCAATTGACATATTACAAAGCGTCATTCGACCTTCTATGCTCATATCTTGAATTGTTGAGCCACAAAATTCAATTGCAAATCCAGTTCCACCTGCAGTACCAATTTTCCCAATCACATATAATGCGACGTCTTTAGCACTTACATTATTCGCTAATTGGCCTTTAACTTCAATCTTCATATTTTTAGCTTTGCTCTGCCATAAGCAGCCAGTTGCAAGCACATGCTCAACTTCAGAAGTTCCAATTCCAAAAGCCAGCGCTCCAAGAGCGCCATGAGTTGTTGTATGCGAATCTCCACAAACAATACTCATTCCAGGAAGTGTTGCACCCTGTTCGGGCCCAATAACGTGAACAATCCCTTGTCGGATATCATTCATTTGAATTTCATTTATTTCAAATGTTTCACAGTTTTTATCTAGCGTTTCTACCTGAAGCCTCGAGATTGGGTCGGTTATGCTACTAACACCACTTGATCTTTCTGTAGTTGGAACGTTATGATCAGGAACTGCAAGGTTAGATTTGTTACGCCAAATCTTTCTTCCAGCTAAAGTAAGTCCTTCAAATGCTTGTGGAGAAGTGACTTCATGAATAAGCTGACGATCTATATAAATAAGCGACGCTCCATCCTGGTCATGAACCATATGAGCGCTCATTAATTTATCGTAGAGTGTTTGAGACATTATTAGATAGTAATACTTGATAAAATGACTATTTTACATTTCTAAGTTAGCCTCAATTATAGAAATATATAACAACTGATTATATTTCTAGGTAACTCTGAGGTGTTGATTTTAAAGTTTAAAGGTTAAATTTATGTGCGGTATTTGCGGTCAATTTCGATTTGATGGGGAGATTGTTTCTACAAAATCTCTAGATGATATGATGAGTAAACTTGCCAAAAGGGGGCCTGATTCAAAAGGAAAATGGCTTGAAGGGAAGATTGGTTTTGGACATCAGCGCTTAAGTATTATTGACTTGTCGAATTTAGGTTCGCAACCAATGGTAGATGATTTTCTTAAATTAACATTAGTATTTAATGGAACGATATACAACTATAAGGCACTTCGTTCTCAATTAATAAGTAATGGTTATGTCTTTTTTTCAAACTCTGATACAGAAGTAATAATAAAGGCATATCATTTTTGGGGTGAAGATTGCGTTAATCACCTTGACGGAATGTTTGCTTTTGCTATTTGGGACCGATCTTCTCAGCAACTTTTTGTTGCAAGAGATAGAATGGGCATTAAACCTCTTTATTTCAATATTACTTCTAAAGCGTTTACTTTTGCATCAAATTCACAGGCTTTACTTACTCAAAAACTTGATAAAAGTATTAATCCTGTTGCTTTGCATCAACAGTTATCTCTTCATGGTGTTGTGCCAGCGCCAAATACTATTATTAATGGAATTCAGAAATTAAAGCCAGGTACTTTTTTTACATTAAGTCCTAATGGTAAATTACGCGAAAAAACATATTGGCAACCATGCGCAAAAAGGCTAGAGGAAAATATTTCAGATCAGGACTATATTGAAAGAACGCATGAGTTATTAACTTCTGCAGTTATGAAAAGAATGTCTGCATCTGACGTGCCAATAGGAGTTTTACTTTCTGGCGGATTAGACTCATCACTTATTGTTGCTCTTTTAAAGGAAGCGGGTCATGAAGATATTCGCACTTTTTCAATAGGATTTGAAGACATCGACGACGAAGTTGGGAGTGAATTTGAGTATTCAGATCAAATTGTCTCAAAATTTAAAACACAACATAAAAAGTATCAAGTGAGTAATAAAGAAGTACTTCCACGATTATCAGAGGCAGTTATGAATATGTCAGAGCCAATGGTTGGTCAAGACGCTGTGGCTTTTTATTTGCTCTCTGAGCAAGTTTCAAAGCATACTAAAGTTGTCTTATCTGGACAAGGGGCTGATGAAGCTTTCGCTGGGTATTTTTGGTATCCAAGAATGGCGAATGAACAAGGTAATGAAGTAGAACGCTTCTCAAAGCATTATGTTGATAGGCCGCATGATGAGTATTTACAAACAGTATCATCAATATATCAAGGTGATAATCATACTCATAATTGGCTAAATAAAGAGTTTTTAAAGCCAGGCGCAGACTCTTTTATTGATAAAGTATTCCGCACTGATATGACAAGGTTAATTGTTGATGATCCTGTGAAACGGGTCGACAATATGACTATGGCATGGGGCCTTGAGGCTAGAGTGCCATTTATGGATACTGAATTAGTTGAATGGGCCCTAAGTATGCCACCTTCATTAAAAATGAGGGATGAGGGAAAGTACCCTCTTAAACAGATTTCAAGAGGACTCCTGCCAGATTCTGTAATAGATCGAAAAAAAGGTTATTTTCCAATGCCAGCTCTAAAGTACATTCAGGGTGATTTTTTGGAATTTATGTCTGATATACTTTTATCGAGTGCATGTCGTAATAGAGGTATATTTAATCAGCAATATATTGATAAAGTGATTAATTCTCCTAAAGATTATATGACAGCTTTGAATGGATCAAGACTATGGCACTTAGCTTTGCTTGAGTATTGGCTTCAACTTAATGTAAATAACTAGACCATGGAAAAAATTGTAATTTATACAGATGGTGGGTGCCGAGGTAATCCTGGGATTGGTGGATGGGGAGCATGGTTGAGGTACAAAGATCATGACAAGAAATTAAAAGGTTCTGAGTTAAATACTACAAACAATAAGATGGAGCTAACAGCATCAATTAAAGCACTACAAGCTCTCAAATCAAGTGATATTACTGTTGATTTATACACAGATTCCAAGTATGTTATTCAAGGTATAAATGATTGGATTGAAGGCTGGAAAGCAAAAGGCTGGAAGACCGCTAATAAAAAGCCAGTTAAAAATGTAGAGCTTTGGAAACAATTAGATGACCTTAATCAAGAGTTTTCAGTTAATTGGCACTGGGTTAAAGGACATAGTGACGACCCAGGTAATGATATGGCAGATCTTTTGGCAAATCAAGCCATGGATGAAATTAGTTAGTTTTTAGTAACTCAGGGTGCTCGAGATAATCTAATTCATTTTGACTAAAATTTGATAAAAGCCTTGCTTCAATATTAAATGGCCCACGCAAATTAGACCCAATGTGCTTTTTTATTAACAAGTCAAATGTATTAATTGGGTCAAGATCTCTTTTATGACATAAGTATTGATACCAATAGTTCCCAATCTTTACATGGCCGATTTCATCTTTAAAAATAATATCTAAAATTTCAACCATCTTATGAAGCTTTGCATCTTTAAATTTTTTTCTAATTCTTGGAGTTACATCTAAACCTCTAGCCTCTAGAACTCTTGGAACCAAAGCCATTCTTGATAAAACGTCATAATCTGTATCAACTGTCATTTGCCACAAACCATTATGGGCATCAAAATCACCATAACTATGGCCAACGGACTCAAGGTAATCTTTGATAAGTGAGAAGTGGGTTGTCTCTTCATTGGCTACCCGAATCCAGTCTGCATAATACTGATGGGGCATTTCCTGAAATCTATAGATTGCGTCTAGTGCTAAGTTAATGGAATTAAATTCGATATGACAAATTGCATGAATATTTTTTATCATGCCTGAATCAGATCGATCTCTTTTTGGAGCTCCTTTGAAATCAACTAAATTAGGCTTTAAAGGCCTTCCTGGAGAGGGTATTTTAATTACATTAACTTTAGATTTTTTGATATCAAATGGTATTTGATGTTTCTTTAAATCACCAATTAGTAGAATTTTTTTTTCAACACTATTGCATATGAGGGCTTCATATGCGAGCTTAAAGAGTGACATAAGATCCTGAGGTTATATCTCCTAAGTGCCACTTATCAATTTTTGTTCTAATTAGCCTGAGGGTTGGGAATCCTACGCTTGCTGTCATTCTTCTTATTTGACGATTTTTCCCCTCACTTATTGAAATTTCAATCCACGAAGTTGGAATATTTTTCCTTACTCTTATTGGAGGTGTTCTTGCCCAAAGCCAGTTAGGCTCTTCAATTATTTTGACAATTGCAGGCTTAGTATTTCCATCCTTAAGTTTAATGCCTTTCTCTAGAGCAGAAGCTGCAATAGCGCTTAGCTCTCCTTCTACTTGAACAACATAGGTTTTGGTTTTATTGTATTTTGGGTTGGATATTAAGTTTTGTAACTTACCATTATCTGTAAGAATCACCAATCCTTCTGAGTCTTTATCAAGCCTACCGGCTGGATAGACATTCGGAATGTCAACGTAGTTTGATAAAGTATTATTATCTCCACTGAACTGGCAAATAACTCCAAATGGTTTATTCAAAGCAATAAGTTTAGCCATAAATATATTTTGCTCTTGCAACAAACGAATCTAATTGAGAATTGGCTATATTTTTAAAAACAGGTGACAAAGCTATATCAATTAGCATTGATTTAAATTTAAATTGAAGATCCAAATGAATTTTTGCGGCATTTTCACCCAGTGGCTCAAAGCGCCATTCACCTGAAAGCTCATCAAATGGCCCATCAACTAGCTCCATTGCAATTGATTGAAAGGGTGTCAAAGTATTCAGTGTTGAAAACGTTTGTTTAATGCCACCTTTATTAATCTCGACTGACGCAGTGATTTGGTTGTCAGTTTGATTTAAAATAGAGGAGGAATCACACCAGTTTAAAAATTGAGAATAGTCATCAATATTGTTAACTAGCTCAAACATTTGTTGGGGTGTATATGGAACAATTGCGCTTTTTGAAATACGATGCATGGCAAAAAATAAAAAAGATAATTCAAATACTATTGCTTTAAATAAAAAAGCAAGGCATGACTATTTTATCGAACAAAGCCTTGAAGCAGGTTTAAGTTTACTTGGCTGGGAAGTTAAAAGCCTTAGAGATAGCAAAGTTCAAATTACTGAAAGCTATGTGATTTACAAAAATAATGAGCTGTTCCTTTTTGGTGCTCATATATCTCCACTAAATTCAGCCTCCAGCCATGTTGAGTGTGATCCAACAAGAACTCGAAAATTACTATTAAACAGACTTGAAATTAATAGACTTCGAGAAAAAATTACTCAAAAAGGAGCTACAGTCGTTCCATTAAAACTCTATTGGGCAAGAGGTAGGGTTAAGTTAGAAATTGGCGTTGCTAAAGGAAAAAAAGGTCATGATAAACGTCAAGATATTAAAGAAAGAGACTGGAAAATGGATAAAGCAAGAGCCCTAAAAGAAGGGAATCGCTAGAATAAAATATTTTTTTTACATTATTTTTCAAATAACTTTATTTTGATAGTACAATAACTTCTAGATACAGCGTTGGAGGCAGATGGTTTCTTGTGATTCTTTCCTCCTGAAATAGGTTTAAAGTTACCTCTTTCGCTTTGTCTTTTTTTATAACAAACTTTTATTGGAGAGAATTAAAATGAATAAATCAGAATTAATTGATGCAATCGCATCAGGCGCTAACTTATCTAAAGCTGATGCTGCAAGAGCGCTAAACGCAACAACAGGCGCTATTACTTCAGCAATGGCAAGTGGTGATGGTGTCCAACTTACTGGCTTTGGTAGTTTCGTAGTTAGAGCTCGTGCTGCTCGCAGTGGCCGTAATCCACAAACAGGTGCTACGATTCAAATTAAAGCTTCAAATGTCGCTGCATTTAAAGCTGGCAAGGCATTGAAAGACGCATGTAACTAGTATTTATTAATTAGTTATTAAAAAAAGGCGCTCTTGGGCGCCTTTTTTTTATTTGAAAAAAAATTATTTGGTTGATATACTATTTTAAAGGTTTTTAATTAATACCCTGAAATGACTAAATTCACTCCCTTTTGGTGGGACGGCCAGCCACAATTTGAAAATATTGAAGCACTTCCATTAAAGGCAGATATTGTCATTATTGGCGCTGGTTATACAGGATTAAGCGCAGCTTTAACGTTATCTAAATCTGGTAAAAATGTCATTGTTTTAGATTCAGAGATGATTGGATTTGGAGCAAGCACTAGGAATGGTGGAATGCTAGGTTCTGGTCATAAGGTTTCAACAGACCAGGCAAAGAAAAAATATGGCGAAGTTATTGCAGCAGAAATTCATAAAGAAGCTAATGCTTCGCTAGCTTTTACATCTAACTTGATTGAAGAAAATAATATTGATTGTGAGTTTAATGTTTGTGGAAGATTAAGAACTTCATGGCTTCCTAAAGATCAAGCCAGTATGTCAGATAACTTACAAAAATTAAAAGCTATCGATGACTTTAACTCTAAAATGATTGGTCCTGATATGCTGTCTAAATCAATAAAAACAGAGTTATATTTTGGAGGACAGTTTTATCAAGATCATGGCTCAGTCCACCCGCGTAAATTTCATTATGGCTTATTAAAGCTTGCATTAGAAGCAGGGGCAAAGGTTTTTGGTAACAAGCCTGTAGTTAAAGTTAATAAATTAAAACAAAATGGATTTGATGTTTTAACTTCAAATTCAAAAATTCACTGTAAGCAAGTTCTTATGGCTACTAATGGATATACAAGGCCAAGTCTTTCTAAGTATTTAGCAAGGCGGGTATTACCTGTACCAAGTTTTGTAATAACAACAGTGGATATTGGTAAAGATAAAGTTCAGACTCTTTTACCTGGCGGCCATTGTATGGTTGAAACCCGTAAGCGCTATTGTTACTATAGGCCAACTCCTTGCGGTACAAGAATAATGCTAGGAACGCGTGCAGCTATGCATTCGATTTCTGCTGAAGAGGCATTACCAACTCTGCGTAAAATGCTTATAGAAATTTTTCCTTCTTTAGAAGATGTTGAAATTAGTCATTGTTGGACTGGATTTACAGGCTTTACTTTCAGTCAATTACCAAACCTTAGTGTTAATAAAGGGGTTTATTCTGCGCTAGGTTACTGTGGAAATGGAGTTGCAATGGCGCCATATTTGGGACATATGGCTGCATTGAAAATGTTAAATCCTGATCAAAAAGTAACTGTTTTTGAAGATACACCTCTGCAAACTAGACCTTACTATTATGGAAAGCCGTGGTTTCTTCCAATTGCGAGCGCTTATTTTAGGGCTTTTGATTTATTAGATTACTATCGTCGAACAAAATTAATTATGAAAAGTTAACCTAATAAAGAAGTTTTTTTAATAGATAAGCATATCTTCTTTTTTTATCTCTGAGCATAAGAAATACACAACTGCATGGTAAAATACCGGCTTTTTAATTAACTGGGGATTGTTCATGGAACAAACTTTATCAATAATTAAGCCAGATGCTGTGGCTAAAAACGTAATTGGTCAAATTTACTCTCGTTTTGAAGATGCTGGTTTTAAAATTGTTGCATCAAAAATGATTCACTTAGATGAAGCAATGGCAGGTGGATTTTATGCTGTTCATCAAGATAGACCTTTTTATAAAGATCTTGTAGGCTTTATGACATCTGGGCCAGTTATGGTTCAAGTTCTTGAAGGCGAAAATGCAGTTGCAAAGCATCGTGAAATTATGGGTGCGACTAATCCAAAAGAAGCAGATGCCGGGACTATTAGGGCAGATTTTGCAGAGTCATTAGACGAAAATGCTGTTCACGGTTCAGACTCTCAAGAAAACGCCGCAATAGAAATTGCATATTTTTTTGGCGATGATAGCGTTTGTCCAAGAACTAGATAAATAACTTAAAAAGAGACTTAGTAATGTTAGAAAAACAAAACTTGTTAGGGCTTACTCAAGTTAAGCTTAAGAAGTTTTTTTCTGATTTAAACGAAAAACCATTTCGTACAAAACAAATTATGCAGTGGATCTTCCACCAAGGTGCTTCAGACTTTGGTGATATGCATAACTTCTCAAAAGACTTAAGACAAAAACTTCAGGCAATTGCTTCTATTGAATTGCCTGAAGTAACCTCTATCGATAATTCAAAAGATGGAGTTATTAAGTGGGTAATCAAGTTGAGTGAAGAAAATCATATTGAAACAGTTTATATACCTCAAAAAGATAGAGGAACGCTTTGTATATCTTCTCAAGTTGGCTGTTCATTGGCTTGTACTTTTTGCGCGACAGGCTATCAAGGATTTAATCGTAACCTTGAAAACCATGAAATTATTGCACAGGTATTAATTGCTCAAAACCATTTAAAGGACAAAGGTAGGCGAATTTCTAATGTAGTTTTTATGGGAATGGGCGAACCATTACTTAATGAATCCGCTGTTTATGATGCATGTGATATCCTTTTGGATGATTGGGCATTTGGACTTTCTAGGAGGCGGGTTACTGTTTCTTCATCAGGGATTGTTCCGGCACTAATGAGAATGTCAGACACAGTTCCAGTAAGTTTGGCCATCTCCTTGCATGCCCCTAATGATGAATTAAGAGATGTACTTGTCCCAATTAATAAAAAATATCCTATTAAAGAGCTTATGAAAGCTTGTCATTACTACTTGAATGCAGGAACTCAAGAGCGACATGTAATGTTCGAGTACGTTATGCTTAAGGGTGTAAATGATTCTATTGAGCAAGCTCAGGAGCTCTCAAAATTATTAAATTTTTGGTTTCAGGGTGAGTCAGCTAAGGTCAACCTAATACCTTTCAACCCTTTCCCTGAAACGAAATATACAACTTCAAATGACATTGCTATTGATAAGTTTCAAGATATTTTGTATCGATCAGGAATTCGAACTACTACGAGAAGAACGCGAGGTGATGATGTTGACGCGGCATGTGGCCAACTAGCTGGAAAAGTTGTAGATAAGAGTAGAAGAAGTGCTGGACGGGATTAATTATTATCCTAAAAAGAAAAAACCTTTAAAGAGGAGGCTGCTTTGGCTTTCTTTGTTTTTTTTAATTTTTGGCGCTATATGGTATTATTTTCAGGGGGAAGATAAAACTGAAAGTAAATCAAATTCAATCATAATTAGTCAGCCAAGTCTTGATGATGTGAGTGAGAATATAGTTGTTGAAAGTAGTAATAATTTAAATTCTCCAAAAGAAATTAAGGAAGTAACTGAAAATCTTGATGAAGTAATAAGCACTTATGAAGCAAGTACACAAAATTAAAAGAAGAGTTTCTAAGAAAATTTTTGTTGGCAATGTTGCCATTGGCGGAGATGCTCCAATTACTGTTCAGAGTATGACTAATACTGATACATGTGATGTCGACTCAACAGTTTCACAAATCTTATCTCTTGAAAAAGCTGGAGCTGATCTTGTTAGAGTTTCAATTCCGACGATGGACGCAGCTGAAGCGTTTAAAAAAATAAAGACACGTGTTAATATCCCTCTAATCACTGATATTCATTTTGATTATAAAATTGCTTTAAAAGTTGCAGGATATGGTGCGGACTGTTTACGAATTAATCCTGGGAATATTGGTAAAGAGGACCGAATAAGGGAGGTTGTTTCCGCTGCGAAAGATAATGGGATTCCTATTCGTATTGGTGTTAATGCTGGATCCCTTGAAAAAGATTTACAAAAAAAATACACTGAGCCGACTCCAGAGGCGATGGTTGAGTCTGCATTTAGACATATTGATATTTTAGATAGACTAAACTTTGATAACTTTAAAGTTTCACTTAAAGCTTCTGAGGTTTTTATGACTGTATTTGCTTATCGTCAATTAGCTTCTCAAATTGATAATCCACTGCACCTAGGTATTACAGAAGCTGGATCTTTTCGCTCTGGAACTGTTAAATCTTCAATTGGAATGGGTTTACTTTTAAGCGAAGGTATTGGTGATACTATTAGAGTCTCTCTTGCATCAGATCCTGTGGATGAGATAAAAGTTGGTTTTGATATTTTAAAGTCACTTCATTTAAGAAAGAAGGGCGTTAATTTGATTGCATGCCCATCATGCTCAAGACAAAAATTTGATGTAATCTCGGTTGTTAATGAACTTGAAGCTCGATTAGAAGATATCACTGAGCCAATTGATGTTGCTGTAATTGGTTGTGTTGTTAATGGGCCAGGTGAGGCGAAGGAGGTCAGTGTTGGCCTTACTGGTGGCTCTCCGAATCTACTATATATAGACGGAAAAACTCACAGCAAGGTTGAGAATGAGTCACTAGTTGACACTTTAGAAGCCAGCATTAGAAGGCGCATACCTATTTCAAACGTTTAACTCTTTGTAGTGCTTTATACCTATAAATTGAAATAATTGAAAAATACCCTAGTATTGATGCCACAATTGAGGTGATTATGCCTCCAACCCATAGAGCTAGTGTCGCCGACCAAAAGTTATCCATCAAATAGCCAAATGAAAATTCAAATCCAGGATCGATTTCAACTCCAATAATGGAGGCGCCTAATTTATAAGTAAAGTAGAAAATTGGCACAATAGTAATTGGGTTATTTACCCAAACAACTAGTAATGAAAGTAGAATATTCGCAGAAAAAGCAACCGCAAGGATTCCAGCAAGTAGCATATGAATTGGTACTGGAAGAAAAGCACAAAAAAGACCAACAGCAAATCCTTTAGCGATAGATCTCTTATTCCATTTCCATAGCTCTGGATCGGTTAGGTGTTTATTAAGCCATCCTAAATTAACATTTTCACGTTTTGGACTATATTTTTTGAGCGTTGCTTTCATTAATTTTTTGCCACATTAATAATGTTTTCTTCATGCAATCCATAAAGCAAATAAAGCTCGTCTTGAGATCCATGTTCGGTTACTAAGTCAGGTACACCAAGGATATGGAGCCGCGTTTTAATGTTTTTCGATTGAAGTAATTCATTAATAGAACTTCCAGCACCCCCGCTTGCAGTATTGTCTTCAATTGAGATTAATTTTTTATAACTGTTGGCAGTATCGATAATTAAATTTTCATCTAGCGGCTTAACAAACCGCATATCAATAACTGTTGCATTGATCTTTTCAGATGCTCTAAGGGCCGGTTCAAGCATATTACCAAATGCAAAAATAGCAATATCTTTACCAGTCCTGACGACTTTTCCTTTTCCAATTTCTAGTGATTGATCTGTTACAAACTTTTCAATAGCTGATTTTCCTCTTGGAAACCTTACACATACTGGCCCATCAAACTCAAGAGAAAAATTAAGGGCCTTGTACATTTCAATTGAGGAGCTTGGCGCCATAATAACAATATTTGGAATACATCTCAAAAAACTTAAGTCAAAAATACCAGCATGTGTTGCACCATCGGCTCCAACAAGACCTGCCCGATCAATAGCAAAAATAACATTTAAATTTTGTAACGCGATATCATGAATAAATTGGTCATAACCACGCTGTAAGAATGTTGAATAGATTGCCACAACTGGCTTTAATCCTTTAGTTGCCATTCCTCCAGCAAGCGTGACAGCATGTTGCTCTGCAATCGCGACATCTATGAAGCGTTCAGGAAAGTTTTTTTCAAAATTAACCATGCCTGACCCTTCCGACATTGCTGGAGTTATTCCAATTACTCTTTCATCATTCTGGGCGCTATTACACAACCATTCTCCAAAAACTTTGCTGTAGCTTGGAAAGTTGTTAGAAGAACTTGATGGCGGAGAAATTCCATGAAACTTTAATGGATTTTGCTCTGCAGCTTCTAGCCCATGACCTTTTTTAGTAATGATATGGAGAATTCGAGGATTTTCGATATTTTTTAAATTTTGTAAAGCTTTAATTAATGCGGGAATATCATGACCATCAATTGGCCCAAAATACTCTATCCCAAGCTCTTCAAATAACGTTCCTGGAAGAAACATTCCTTTTAGATGCTCCTCTGAGCGTTTAGCAAATTTTTGGACACGTGGTAATCTTTCTAAGAACTCAAGAGACTTTGACTTCATAGTTGAGTATATTTTTCCAGAAATAAGCCTAGTAAGGTATTTACTCAAAGCCCCAACATTCTGAGAAATCGACATGTCATTGTCATTAAGAATGATAAGCAGATTAACATTAGTATCACCTGCATGATTCATGGCCTCAAATGACATGCCCCCACTTAATGCTCCGTCTCCAATAACTGCTATTGAAGTGTCAGATTTTTGTTGTAATTTGTTAGCAATTGCAATACCAAGGGCCGCACTTATTGAGGTCGATGAATGACCAGCTCCAAAAGCATCATGTTCACTTTCACTTCTTTTCGTAAAGCCAGATAAGCCATCTTTTTGACGCAGAGTTGACATTAAATCTCTTCTTCCAGTTAGGATCTTGTGAGTATATGCTTGATGACCAACATCCCAAACAAAGGTATCGTTAGGAGTGTCAAACACATAATGCATTGCAAGGGTTAATTCAATAGTTCCAAGATTTGAGCTTAGATGCCCGCCAGTTTGTTCAATACTCTCTATTAAGAATAATTTAATCTCCAAAGCAAGATCATTTAATTCTTCAATACTTAGTTTTTTTATGTCACTTGGCTTAAGAATATTATTTAGCATTATTGAGTTAAACTGAATTATCGATGCTCATCGAGCAAAAGAAAAATATTATACACTTTTCAGTATTAACAATAGTGGAGCCCTAATGTAGTTTTTATCTTTATTTAAAAGGTTAAATAGTAAAAAAAGAATACAACTGACTAGTAAAATTAACGCACTACTTTTTCATTTGTGAATTATGCTCACTATTTGCGCTTTATATAAGTTTACTCGTCTAGATGATTTTGAAGAAATTCAAGGTCCTCTTAAAATTTTTTTAGACTCGCTCAATATTAGAGGTACTTTATTATTAGCTAAAGAGGGGGTCAATGGAACGATTGCTGGTGATAATGATAGCATTATGAAATCTCTTGATTATCTTAAAAAAGATGAGAGACTAGTTGGCTTGGAGTATAAATTTTCTTATAGCGAGAAGCCTCCATTTAAAAGACTTAAGGTTAAGTTAAAAAAAGAGATAGTGACGTTAGGGATATCAGATATAGATCCTATATTTTCTTCTGGTACTTATGTTAAGCCAGCGGATTGGAATGAGCTTATTAATGATCCTGACGTTGTTTTAATTGATACTCGAAATAATTATGAATTTGAAATAGGCAGTTTTAAGGGTTCTATTAATCCAAATACTGAGACTTTTCGAGAGTTCCCAGCCTATACGAAAAATAATTTAGAAAAATATCGAGACAAAAAAATTGCCATGTTTTGTACTGGTGGTATACGCTGTGAAAAATCTACCGCATATTTAAAATCTAAAGGCTTTGAAAATGTTTTTCATCTTCAAGGTGGAATTTTAAAATATCTTGAAGAAGTTAAAGAAGATGAAAGTTTATGGGAAGGCGAGTGCTTTGTTTTTGATGATAGAGTTGCTGTGAAACATAATCTTGAGCTTGGAAAATATGACCAGTGCCATGCCTGTAGATTTCCGATTACTGATGAAGATAAAGAGCATCCTCATTATGAAAAAGGAGCATCCTGTCCAAGGTGTTATGGAAAAAAAAACTCGTCACAAGTTAGTCGTTACCGTGAAAGAGAAAAACAGGTGCAGCTTGCAAAGAGTCGCGGAGAATCACACATAGGTGATGATGCTAACAAAGTAATTGCAAAATACAATAAATACAATTAAATTAATGCTGATATTAGCATTACATCGATTTTTTATAGTTCTATATAATTACCACTTCTAATTAGGATTGACAAATGTTTGAGCGCAAAGACATTGCTAAATTAAAAAAAGATATAGTTCTTGATATAGAGTTATTTAATTCAAATCTAAAACTGCACACTCGATGGGGCACTTTTAGTCCTCGAGCCCTTGATGATGGTACTAAGCTTTTGATGAAGTACTTTAGTGCTGATATTGATGATGTTTGTTTAGATTTAGGGTGTGGTTATGGCCCTATTGGCCTAGCGCTAGCAAAACACTGTACTAGGGGAGAAGTTCACATGGTTGATAAAGACTTTGTTGCAGTGGATCTTGCAAACTACAATGCAAAACTTAATAACATTGTTAATGCAAAAGCGTACCTTTCAGATGCTTTTTTGCAAGTCCCTAGTGATATCAAATTTAATCAAATCGTTTCAAATATCCCAGCTAAAGTTGGACGTGAGCAACTCTCAATAATTCTTTATGATGCTCTGGACGCTCTCAAACCTGGCGGCGTGATTACTGTCGTTACAATCAATGGACTTAAAGACTTTATAAAAAATAACTTTAAATCGGTTTTTGGCAATTATAAAAAAATTAAACAAGGGCAAAAGTATGTAATCTCACAGGCAATTAAGCAATAATTGTTTTTACAAATCTTTGTAGATTTGTAAATACTATACTAAAATAATAAAAAAAACTTTTGGAGTATTAAATTGGACGTATTAGAAAAAATTCAAAAACAAGTTGATAGTGCTGCGATAGTTATCTACATGAAAGGAACGCCTCAGTTTCCTCAGTGTGGTTTCTCAGCTCGTGCATCTCAAACATTAGCTTCAACGGGCGTTGAGTTTGCGTTTGTTAACATCTTTGAAGACCAAGAGGTTTTTCAAAGCCTACCTGACTTTGCTGACTGGCCAACATTTCCCCAAATATATTTCAATTCTGAATTAGTTGGTGGTGGTGATATTATTCTTGAAATGGCAGAGCAAGATACATTGAAAGAGGCTATGGAAGAGGCTGTAGAAAAGTATAACGGCTAAAAAAATAATTAGCTATAAGGTTCTTAACCTGTAACCATTTTCTTTAAGCCAATGCTTAGCTTCTTTATAGTTAGGCATAATTTCTTCAACTGCACTCCAAAAATTTGCTGAATGGTTTTTATGAGTGGTGTGTACTAATTCATGAATAATGACATAGTCAATTACTTTTAATGGTGCCATAATGAGAAGAAAATTTAGGTTGATATTGTTTCTGGAAGAGCAAGATCCCCAGAGCGTTCTCTGCTCTTTAATCCTCACTTGATTGACCTGTAAATTATGTTTTTCGGCAAAATAAAATAGTCGTGGAACTGCAACTTCTTTAAACTTATTTTTGTACCAAGTTTTTAAAGATTTATTGGTTTTTTCCTTATTTTGAAGATCAGCTACAAATTCCTTGCCATTAAAAGAAATCTTTTTAGCGTAATTATCATTTTTTACTGGAAAAAGTGCCCCAAGATATAGAAGCATATTCTTATCTTTTCCTGCTTCTTCAACGCGGGCCATTATTGCTGACTGATTTCTTGTAATCCAACTCTCTTTTTCATTAATAAAATTTTGAATTTTTTGATCCGATATTCGATTTGGTGCGCGCACAATTAATTCAGCACTTTCATTAATTGAAATGCTTAATGTTTTTCTGTTGCTTCTAATAATTTTGTCAGGCAGCATAGAGGCAATGAGTATTCATATCTATCAATCAACCCACTTTCTGGCATTTTCAAACATCCTCATCCAGGGCGACCTTTCTTGCCATCCATCAGGATGCCATGAGTTTTGAATCGCTCTAAAAACTCTTTCAGGATGTGGCATCATAATTGTTATTCTTCCTGAGTCATCACACATACTTGCAATACCATCTTCAGATCCATTTGGGTTGTGTGGGTAGGTTTGGGTTTTATTGCCTGAGTAATCAACGTAATGCATAGAAATATTACTCTTACTTTGCTTAGAGGTAAATTTTACCCTTCCTTCTCCATGGGCAATTGCTATTGGCATAATAGAGCCTTCCATTCCATTAAAAAGTATGGAGTTAGTTGGTTCAATTTTAACGCTTGTAAAGCGCGCTTCAAATTGCTCTGAAGTGTTTTTTTCAAATAAAGGCCAACTCTGTGAGCCAGGAATAATTTCTTTTAAATTGGAAACCATTTGGCAGCCGTTACAAACTCCAAGAGTAAAGCTATCAGTTCTGGAAAAATATTCTGAAAACTCATCTTTTGCCCTACTATTTAGAAGAATAGAGTTTGCCCAGCCCCTTCCTGCACCTAAAACATCGCCATAGGAAAAGCCACCACATGCCGCTAAACCTTGGAATTTTTTTAATGCAATCTTTCCAGAAAGGATTTCACTCATATGGACATCATAAGCATCAAAGCCAGCCTGTGTAAAAGCAGCAGCCATTTCAACATGACCATTGATGCCTTGCTCTCTTAAAATAGCAATTTTTGGCTTTACTTTAGTATTTAAATATGGCGCACTTATCGATTCATTTATATCAAAAGTCGTCTTAACTTTTAAGCCATCAGAAATTTTTAGTAACTCCTTATTTTCTGACTCTGAGCATATTGGATTATCTCGAAGCTTAGAAATTTCAAAAGAGGTTGATGACCATTCTTTATGAAGATTCTTTCTCAGTTCGCGAAATACTAACCTCTTTTCTTGATAGATTAAAATTTCATCAGTATTATTTACCTTAGCAATAGGCCTAGTGAAATTTTTAAGGCCAATGTCTTCAAGGTCTTTGAGAACTATAGATTTATTTATAATTGGGATTTGAATAATACAGCCCAACTCTTCATTAAAGAGTTCATTTATAGTATTGGTGCCAATGATCTCCATACCACAATGAGATGCAAATGCCATTTCAAATAAAGTTGTAATAACGCCTCCATCAGAGCGATCATGATAAGCGCTAATTAACTTTTCTTTATTAAACTTATTTATTAATGAAAAGAATTTGGCAAATAAAATTGGATCATCAAGATCTGGAGAGGTTTTTCCAACCTGGTTGTAAACTTGTGCTAAACAAGATCCACCCATTCTATTTCTTCCTAGTCCTAGGTCAATTAAAAAAAGCTCTGAATCAATTTTGGTATCAAGTAAGGGTGTGATTTGTAGTCTTGCATCAGGTATTTTTGAGAATGCACTAATTATTAAGGATAGGGGAGCTGTAACTGATTTTTCATCTCCATTTTCA
The DNA here is from genome assembly GCA_014384565.1 of Candidatus Pseudothioglobus aerophilus. Classification (GTDB taxonomy): domain Bacteria; phylum Pseudomonadota; class Gammaproteobacteria; order PS1; family Pseudothioglobaceae; genus Pseudothioglobus; species Pseudothioglobus aerophilus. The sequence goes on along the minus strand of JACNFO010000020.1, from coordinate 20,835 downwards.
TTCCATGTGCTTTTCATAGACATTGAATCTTTGCCAACGGGTATTGTTAGTCCTAATTTGGGACAAAGCTCAATGCCAATTGCTTTAACAGCTTCATAAAGCTTTGCATCTTCACCTGGAAATCCACTTGCACACATCCAGTTAGCCGAGAGATTGATGTGACTTATGTCTTCAATATAGGCGCTGAGTAGGTTAGTCAATGCTTCTCCAATACTCATTCTTGCCGCTGCCGCTGCATTAATAAGGGACAAAGGCGTTTTTTCACCAATTGACATGGCTTCGCCTTGGTATCCAGAATAGTCTGCTAATGAAATAGCACAATCTGCTACAGGCACTTGCCATGGTCCAATCATTTGATCTCTGGCAATGAGTCCAGTAACTGAGCGATCAGCAATAGTTATTAGGAAATTTTTGCTTGCAACTGTAGGAAGTTTTAAAAGGCGACTAATAGCTTCATTAAGCTTTATTGTACTGTTATTAAATTCCTTCTCATTATTTGGAAGTGATGACACATTTTTGAAAGTTTTTGGTGTTGATCCAAAGAGTAAAGACATTTCAAGGTCAATTGGATTATTCTTAAAGTGAGAGTCTTCAAGAGTTAAATGTTGATTATCGGTTGCATTTCCTAAGACAGCAAAAGGCGCCCTTTCTTTGATACATATTTGACGAAATAAATCAACGCTCTCTTCCTTAATCGCAAGAACATATCTTTCTTGAGACTCATTGCACCATATCTCAAGTGGAGACATTTTTGTTTCGTCATTTGGTATTGATCTTAGTTGAAGATTAGCACCTTTTTGAGAGTCATTGACTAGTTCAGGGATGCCATTTGAAAGCCCGCCCGCACCAATGTCATGGATTGAAACAATTGGATTTTTGTTACCTAAGTGAATGCAAGAATTAATAACTTCTTGGGCGCGTCTTTGCATCTCTGGGTTTGCTCTTTGAACTGAAGCAAAGTCAAGCTCTTGGCTCTGATCTCCACTACCCACACTTGATGCAGCGCCACCACCTAAGCCAATTAACATAGCAGGACCACCAAGAACTATGAGAACATCTCCATCAGAAATTGAGCCTTTTTCGACATGGTCTTCTCTTATATTTCCAAGGCCACCAGCGAGCATAATTGGTTTGTGATAGCCTCTAATTTCATTATTTTCAGTTTTTTGCTCATATGTCCTAAAATATCCACAAGTATTTGGCCTGCCAAATTCATTATTAAATGAAGCAGCACCAAGAGGCCCATCAATCATAATTTCAAGAGCAGATGCAATTTGACTTGGCTTGCCGTAATCTTTTTCCCAGGGGTTGATTGAATTTGGTATTTTTAAGTTTGAAACTGAAAATCCACTAAGACCTACTTTTGGTTTTGACCCTCTTCCTGTTGCACCTTCATCCCTAATTTCTCCTCCCGATCCGGTTGCAGCTCCGGGCTCCGGAGCAATTGCCGTAGGGTGGTTGTGAGTTTCTACTTTAATTAATATCGCTTTTTCTGCACTTGATGTTGTATAAAGACCTTCATGGTTGGGCTCAAAAAAACTTGATTTATAGCCACTCATAACAGCTGAATTATCACTATAGACTGATAGAAGACCTTTTGGACTTTTATGATAAGTATTCTTAATCATGTCAAATAGTGAGATTGCTTGTTTTTCTGAATCGATGGTCCAGTCTGCATTAAAAATTTTATGTCTACAATGCTCTGAATTAGCTTGAGCAAACATCATTAGCTCAATGTCTCTGGGATTTCTTTCTAGCTTATAAAAGTTATCAAACAAATAATTCATTTCACCATCGCTAAGGGCAAGACCTAATTCAACATTTGCACTAATGATTGCAGATTTTCCATCTTTAAGGATGTCTATACTTTTGTATGAATTTGGCTTTAATTTGTCAAATAATAAGCTTGAATCATCAATATTTTTAAGATGAGATTCAGTCATCCTATCCATTACAAAGTTAAGAATATCCTCTAATTCTTCAGATTTAATTTTTTGGCTAAAATGATAAATAATTCCTCGTTCAATTCTTTTGATTTCATGAAGACTGCAAAGCTGACAAATATCAGTTGCCTTTGAGGACCATGGCGATATGGTTCCAATCCTAGGAATTATTATAATTTTTTGAAGTGAGTTAGAAGTGTTTGATTGAGGAGAATAACTTAATAGTTTCTCAAGAATTAATTGACTTTTATTGTTAAGCTTAGAGCCTGTTTCAATAAAATGAATGTATTCCGAAGATAATAGTTTTATATGTGGAAAAGTGGAATTTATTTTTTCATTGAGATCCCTGACTTTAAAATTTCGAAGTGCTTGAATTCCCGAATGAAATGAAATCATAGTTCAGACATTAATTCGTCTGAAATTTCAGCGTTATGATAGACCTCCTGGGTGTCATCAAGGTCTTCAAGCCAGTCTATGAGTTTAATAAATTTCTCAGCATCTTCCATATTAAGCTCAATACGGCTTGCTGGCTCCATAGTAATTTGAGAGTGATCGGGTGTTAAGTTACTCGCAATGAGTGCATCTTTAACAGGAAAAAAACTATCTGGACTAGTTACTACGTCAATAGAGCCATCATCATTGACAATAATATCTTCAGCTCCAGATTCTAAAGCAACCTCCATAATTTCATCCTCATCTCCTGAGGCGAAGCTTATAAAGCCTTGTTTTGTGAACATGTATGCGACTGACCCATCAGTTCCTAAATTACCTCCATGCTTTGAAAAAGCATGCCTAACATCTGAGACAGTGCGATTTTTATTATCAGTGAGGCAATCGACCATGATGGCAGTTCCTCCTAATCCATAGCCCTCATAACGTATTTCTTCATAATTATCACCCTCTAAATCACCTGAGCCTCTCTTAACCGCATTTTCTATCGTGTCACGCTTCATATTTGCTGCTAGAGATTTATCAATAATAGCGCGCAGAGAAGGATTATTTTCTAGAACACCACCACCTTTTTTTGCCGCAATAACAATCTCTTTAATGAGCTTAGTGAATACTTTTCCGCGCTTAGCATCCTGCGCTCCTTTCCTGTGCTGAATGTTGTGCCATTTACTATGTCCTGCCATATCTGTTTAATTTCTCCAAAAAATTACTTAGTAAATTCTAGTAAGCGATGAATTGAGTGTTGTGCTTTTTCTATGATTTGAGTACTGATACGAATTTCATTTTTACCTGTACTTAAAGTATCAAGACATTTTTCAAGTGTATTCATTGCCATCCAATTGCAATGAGCACACGATTCACAGTCCGCACCTTCGCCCATAGTTGGAGCCTCAATAAATTTTTTATTTGGCGCTATTTCCTTCATTTTATGAAAAATACCATTATCAGTAGCAACGATAAACATATTTTCAGGCCTTGAGGCTGCAGCATTAATTAGTTGAGTTGTCGAGCCAACAACATCTGCAAGTGCGATAACATCCTTTGGCGATTCAGGATGCACCAGAACTCCAGCCTCTGGGTGGAGTTGCATTAACCTTTTAAGGCCTTCAGCTTTAAACTCTTCATGAACAATACATGCCCCATCCCACATAAGCATTTCAATTCCAGTTTTGGACTGCACATAATGGCCTAGGTGTTTGTCTGGAGCCCAAAGAACTTTTTTTCCTTCGCTGTGAAGTTTCTCAACGACTTTTAGTGCACTTCCTGAAGTAACAACCCAGTCAGCTCGTGCTTTAACCTCAGCTGAAGTGTTTGCATAAACAACAACAACATGATCAGGGTTCTGGTCACAAAATTCTGAAAATTCATTAATTGGGCACGATAAGTCAAGAGAGCATGTGGCTTGGTCATCTAGAACAAGCACTCTTTTTTCAGGGGATAGTATTTTCGCAGTTTCACCCATAAATTTAACACCAGCTACGATAATTGTCTCAGCATCACTATTTTGTCCAAATCTAGCCATTTCTAGAGAGTCTGAAACTATGCCGCCTGATTCTTCAGCTAATATTTGTAAATCTGAGCTGACATAATAATGAGCAACAAGAGTGGCATTGTTTTGCTTTAAGGCTTCCTTAATTAAATTTTCTATTGGTCGATCAATTACTATATCTTGCATTTTTAAGACTTAGCTGGAAGGCTAACTTTAATATTTAATTCTTTAAGTTGAGATTTAGAAACACTTGAGGGAGCATCAGTTAAAAGACATGCCGCGGTTTGAGTTTTAGGAAAAGCTATCACGTCTCTTATAGAGTCTGTCTTACTAAGAGTCATAACTAATCTGTCAAGACCAAAAGCAATTCCGCCATGAGGAGGGCAACCATAATCAAGTGCATCGAGTAGGAATCCAAACTTTTCTCTTGCTTCTTCATCTTCTATTCCAAGAAGTTTTAAGACAGTTTTTTGCATCTCACTTTTATGAATTCGAATTGAGCCACCACCTACTTCAGAGCCGTTAATTACTAAATCATATGCACGTGAAAGTGCCTTCTCAGGGTTCTCTAAAAGTGTTTTACTGTCAACACTAGGAGCTGTAAATGGATGATGAATTGCATTGAGTGACCCATCATCTGATACATCAAACATTGGAAAGTCAATCACCCAGATTGGAGCCCACTCTTTATCGAAAAGATTTAAATCCTTACCTAGTTTTTCTCTGAGACTTCCAAGGGCTTCATTTACAATTTTGGATTTATCTGCCCCAAAGAAGATAATGTCTCCTCTCTTAGCCTCTGTTAAATCAATAACTTGTTGCGTTACATCATCACCAAGAAATTTAATAATTGGCGAGGAAGGCCCATCATCATTTATCTTTATGTATGCTAATCCTTTTGCGCCATAAATACTGACAAATTTTGTATAATCGTCAATCTGCTTACGACTAATTGTTGCTCCTCCTGGAACTTTGAGGGCAGCTACCCTTCCTTTATTACTATTAGCTGGACCAGAAAAGACTTTAAATTCAACATCTTTCATAATCTCATTAACGTCAACTATCTGTAAGGGGATTCTTAAGTCAGGTCTATCAACACCATAAAGACTAATGGCATCATGGTAAGTAATAGTGGGAAATTTTTTAGGTAAATCAATACTCCCTACTTCTTTAAATAAGCCTCTTACCATTTCTTCCATTAGCGATGTTATTTCCTCCTCATTCATAAAAGAAGTTTCAACATCCAGCTGCGTAAATTCTGGTTGACGGTCGGCTCTTAAGTCTTCATCTCTGAAGCATTTAACTATTTGATAATACCTTTCAAAGCCTGACATCATTAAAAGCTGCTTAAAGAGCTGTGGGGATTGAGGTAATGCAAAAAAACTTCCTTCATGAGTTCTTGATGGCACAAGGTAATCCCTTGCACCTTCTGGAGTTGCTTTAGTTAAAAAAGGGGTTTCAATGTCTAAGAAATCATTCTTATCCATAAAATCGCGCATGAAATGCGTGACCTTGGATCTTAACCTTAATCTTTGCTGCATTTCATCTCTTCGAAGATCCAGATAGCGATATTTAAGTCTGACTTCTTCAGAAGTTTCCATCGAGTCGAGCTGAAATGGAATAGGCTTAGATGCATTTAATATTTCAATTTTATCTGCAAGCACCTCAATTTCACCAGTTGGAATCTTTTTATTGATCATTTCGCTTTCTCTAGCCAGAACCTTTCCAGTAACCTTAATGACAAATTCATTGCGAATTGTTTCGGCTAACTTAAATGTATCTGCAGTTTCTGGATTGATTACTATTTGTGCAAGCCCCTTCTTATCCCTCAAGTCTAAAAAAATAACGCCACCATGATCGCGCCTTCTATTGACCCATCCGCAGAGAATAACCTCTTCATTGAGATTGGCTTTATTCAGTGCACCGCAGAAATTTGATCTCATTTATTTTCCTTAATTTTTATAGTGTCTGGCGTTACTACGCCAGCAGATATAACTAGTTTAAAGGCCTCTTCAACAGACATTTTTAATTCTATTGCGTCTTTTTTTGGAATTATTACAAAAAATCCTGAAGTTGGATTAGGCGTTGTTGGCACAAATAGATTAATAACATCCTCTCCAATAATTTCCTCAATCTCTCCTTTGTAATCTCCAGATTGAAATGCGACTACCCAGATACCCTTACTGGGGTATTGGATTAAAAATGCCCTTCTAAAACTTTCACTTGATGTGTTTAGTACTGTTGAAGATATTTTTTTAAGCGCATTATAAATATTCCTAAAGCCTGGAATTTTGTTAAGAGCCCTTTCCCACAAATCTAAAAGTTTTCGCCCTAAAATATTTGTTAGCAAAGCTCCAGTTACAAGGAGAATTAGGACAACAAAAACAAAGCCTGAGCCAGGAATAGAAGTATTTAAGTTAAGAAGAGCCTCGGGTAAAAATCTTGCAGGGACGAGGTTATTAACAACCTCTAAAAAGAATTTGATAACTAAAACAGTTAATGCAAGCGGTATCCAAAATAAAAGTCCGGATATTAGATAGTTTGTTAAGCGCTTCACAGGCCCAATAAGTAAGTCTAAAAAAAAGGATATTTTAACACAAGCTTAATTAGCAGTTTGAGCCTAGAAGTCTTAATCTAGTTAAGTTATGAATTTTCTTCTTCTCGGAGCGTTAAGATCTCATACCCACTTTCAGTAACTAATATTGTATGTTCCCATTGAGCCGAGAGAGAGCGATCTTTGGTTGTCACCGTCCAGCCATCAAGTCTTGATGTAATAACTTCATAACCACCAAGATTAATCATAGGTTCAACAGTAAAAGTCATTCCAGGTTCCAATATAGGGCTTCGATCAATCTTCCCATCATTGTAATGAATAACCTGAGGGAGCTCATGAAACACCTCACCAATACCATGGCCGCAGTAATCCTTAACAACAGAGCAGTTCTTGCTGTGCGCATAGGCTCCAATAACTCTTCCAATTTCGCCTAAATGAATCCCAGGTTTTACTTGTTTGATTCCAAGCATCATGCAATCTTGAGCAACTTGGCAAATTTTTGCCGCCTTCACACTAGGCTTGCCAACAATAAACATTTTAGATGTGTCACCATGAAATCCATCCCTAATGACTGTAACATCAATATTGATTATGTCGCCTTTTTTTAATTTCTTATTGCCCGGTATCCCGTGGCAAACAACACTGTTGACCGAAGTACAAATAGATTTAGGAAAGCCGTTATAGTTCAGTGGCGCTGGAATACACTCTAAGTCATTGACTATGAAACTATGACAAATTTGATCAAGCTCTTCTGTGGTTACGCCAGCCTTTACATGAACACCAATCATCTCTAATACACTGGACGCAAGTTTCCCAGCAACACGCATTTTATTAATTTGCTCAGAGCTTTTTATAGATATTGACATTTAGATCTTATTAAGATGTTTTTGCTCTTTGCTCTAACGCTTTGATTCTATCTTCCAAAGGAGGGTGTGAAGACCAAAGCTCGCGCCATCCAGTTTTCGGTTTTTCGCCAATACCAAAAGCAGCCAGCTGCTCAGGAAGAGCTTCAGGTTCTTTTTGGCCAAGACGCTTCAAGGCATTTATCATATTTTGATGGCCCGCAAGATCAGCGCCTCCAGTGTCAGCTACATATTCTCTCTTTCTAGAAAAATACATAACAATTACGCTCGCTAAAATAGAGAGTACTATTTGCGCAAAAATTGTAGTAACAAAGTAACCAATGCCGTGGCCGCGCTGATTTTTTAGAATAACCCTGTCTACAACATGACCAATGACCCTTGAAAAGAAGATAACAAACGTATTAACTACCCCTTGGATCAGCGTAAGGGTAACCATGTCGCCGTTAGCAACATGACTCATTTCATGTCCAATTACAGCCTCAATTTCACCTTGAGTCATACTGTCAAGCAGACCTTGAGATACTGCAACTAGGGCTTTATTTTTACTTGCTCCCGTTGCAAATGCATTCATTTGAGGAGAAGGGAAGATGGCAACTTCTGGCATCTTAATGCCAACAATTTTGGATTGTTTTTTTACTGTTTCTAAAAGCCACTTTTCAACATTATTAGAAGGATTATCAATAACTTTTGCACCAGTCATTCTTTTGGCCATCCACTTGGAAATTGCCAATGAAATAAATGCACCTCCAAAACCAAAAATTCCAGAAAAAATAACTAAAGCATTTAAATTTAGATCACTTCCATTTTGAGCTAGAAGGCTTTCTACGCCTAAAATTCTGAGAGTAACGCTTAAGATTACCATGATGGCAATATTCGTTAACAGAAAGAGAAATATTCTTTGCATTTTGTATTCCTTGACTTAAGTTAAGGTTATATTATAGAAAGAATAGTATAAGACGATTAAGAAATTCTAGGATTTAATTGTAAGCTATATTTGATTCAGGAAGAGTTATCTCCCAGGCCAAACCATTCGAGTTTCTGTCATGGAGCAGCTAGTCTCACCTTGAGTAGTTAGAATTATTTGATAGCTATTATCTTTTGGCGTAATAATAGTGAAATCTCCCTCGGCATAGCTGGAAACTTGCAGTTCTGGGTTTACCCCAAGTTTAAGTTGAGATATTTCACTACAAGATTGATTATTCACAGATGTAACTAGAACAGTTGAAAGATAGCAGTAATCGCCATCAGGAGTCAGAGTGGCTGAAAAAATTGAAGACCCATTGTTATATTTCTGAGAAGATATATGAAGTGAAGGAAGTAAAGATGGACTCTCAGGATGAGCAAATGTTATATTTAAACCATTTAAATTATAAGATTTCTCAATTTGACTTAAGTATGACGTGCAAGTTTCATTTATGCCGCGCTGAATTGCATCATCGGACAGGGCTGATGCATAGGTATTTAGAGAGAGCAATAGAAATAAAGTTGCTATGATTTTATGAATATACTTTTCCATGGTATTTTTATTTATAGTTATACAAAACAATATACCCTTTACAAGAAAGATTAAAATCATTTTCTAAATTTGGAATAAATGTAGAATTTCATTAAATAATTAATTTAAAGTACTTTATAATGAAATTTCAATTAATTTAGGAGTTCTAAAATGAAGTTAAGATTCTTATTTGTTGCTATGATGGCATTGTTAGTCAGTGGCTGTATGGATACTATTATGGCCGTTCCAGCAGCAGCAGTTAGTGGTGTAGGTACGGTAGTAGGCGGAATATGGAGTGCTGTAACAAGTATTTTTTAAAAAACCCATACTAAACTAAAATTTCCCGCAAATGAGTATGTACTTATTTAGTGGGATTTTTTTTGATTAAAAACTAATTTTCCTGCAATAAGTCAAACTTTAGTTTACTTACCATCAATTCATTGACTTCATTAATCTTTTCCTAGAATGATGATTTAGTGGCCAATATAAGAGCTTCATTTTTGTTTTTAGCCTCAATTGAGCAATCAAATATGTAGCCTTTTTTTTGCAAATTTGTTGCAGTCCACTCGTTGCCTTTAAAACCAGGAGAGGCAAATATAACAATTTGAACAATCAAAAAGATCCATTGCAAGTTATTAGCATTTGTAATATCTATAAAATCCTCAAGTCCATATATCTGAACATCAATACTAGCTAAAACGAGAATGAAAAATATATAGGTCATGAATAACATCCATAGTCCTCTAAATAAAGGCCAAACAGGATTAAAAGGGGCAAGCCATGCAAAACCAGATTTAACAGCTTCAAAGCCTTTCTCAGGATGCTTAAATACTTTGTAAGAGCTCATAACTAAATAATAATTTATCTTATTTATAACTTAGTATACCCATTTGAAAAGTTGGATTATTGTCGGATTATAAAATCTAAGTAGAAAAAAATGCAGACATCAGCCATTAAAATTTCGGTTCCTGAGCTTCATGATTAAGTTTAAGGGAGTTACTAGCTTTTGCCTCTCGACGGCTTATGTATATTGTTGATAGGAATATTATAGAGCCACCAATCCAAGTCCAGGTGCCAGGAATTTCTGAAAAAATCATCCACCCAAAAAGAGCCATAATTGGCAGTTTTATAAATTCAATTGACTCCAGGCTGGTAATTTCGGCCATTGTGTAGGATTTAGTCCATGAAAAATGCGCGAGCGTGCCTACAATTGCAATTCCCCACAAGTAAAGCCAGGTTTCCAAGCTTGGCCACTGCCAAACCGCAACGGCTGGAATAAAAGTAATTGGAATAAGAATTATTACCATCCACGTAACAATTGCTTGAGGGCTGTCTGTAAGAGTAAGTTTTTTTACAATTAATGCATTAACTGAGTGAGCTAATGCCGCAATAATTGCAAGCATTATTCCAAATGAAAGACTATTGACACCGGGCTGAACAATTACGAGCATGCCAATAATGCCAATAATAATTGCAGCAATTCTTCGAGCCTTAATGATTTCACCTAAAAAAATAGCCGCGCCAATTGTTATAAATATTGGTTTTGAGAAGCTAATTGCTGTGGCTTGAGCAAGCGGTATTAGCGTTAAGCAGGTAAATCCAGCGAGCATTCCAATAGCACCAAAAAAACCTCTCATAAGAAACAACTTAGTATTATTCATTTTTATTGCAGCTAGGCCAGTAGATGTTAATAATGGCAGCATTACAATAAAAGCTAACAGGTTTCGAAAAAAAACAACTTCCAGAATATGTAAATTTTCTGATGCTTTTCTGATAAAAATAACCATTATTGAAAAAAATACTATTGATAAGATATTAAAAATTATCGCTTTAGTTTGAAAGCTTTGCAATTTAAAAAATTGAATTATCCAGAGGTCATTAAGTAGTATTTTTATCAATTTAATGAGATTCATTATTTATTAAATATTAGACTGAAACCCTTATAGGAAGTGGGGCGAGAAACGGGGTTCGAGCCCGCGACAACCGGAATCACTATCCATCCACAACTACGTTGCTTGCATCCAGTTAAAGCTGGACGGGGGCGACTCTTGTTATCTTTTCAATTTGAGTTACACCAGGGTTACTCAATCCAAGGTTAATTATAATGTTTTTAAATTGGTTAATCGGAGAAACTGGATTAGATATGAATTGCACCAATTTAAAGACCTTAGGGGGGGGAGATTCCAAATATTCCTATAGAATTGATATTATTCCATCACTCGCATATCAGAAGTGATTGTGTAACTAATTATTTGGGGCAACTGAGGTAGATTTATTGTTTAATTAAATTAGTAAAATAATTATTTTAATATAGTTCATAATAAACTATTTATTTAATTTATAAGGTTTAGATCAAATGCTATTTCACCCTCAAAAAGATTTATTTCATAATGATGCTCATCAGGCACTAAGAGCTCTATTTATTAAAAAAAGAAAAAAATTAGGAGTGACTAAAGAGGCTCTTGCAAAAAAAATGAAGTGCAAAACTTCATTTATTAATGAAGTTGAATCTGGCTCTGGACCGATAGCTTTCTCAGATATAGAGCGATTATGTGACTCTTTAAGTATTTCACTAACTGAGATGGAGGCTATATTTAAACCAAATTCTTTTTTTCGTTAAAAATACTCTCAAGCGCACGCAAAAAGGCAGGTTTTTTTGTACCAACAATATGACTATAGAGAAGGGGAATATGGCATCCCTTTTGAATGACTAGATTATCGAGAAAACCAAGTTAGATGTGAAATTCGTATTTTTTATTATTGTTAGATTAGAATAGTGTTTCAATAAAAACTTTTAATTAGTAATATTTTTCTTAATCTAAAATCATAAAAATGAAGCATATATTTTTCAATAAAAGGGGTAATAGTTATTTTAGTTTAGGTCAATTTGATAAGGCAATTAGCCTCTATGAGAAAGCTATTTTAATAAAACCCAACTATGTTGAAGCTCATTATAATCTAGGTCAATCAAATCACAAGCTTGGTCAGTTAGATACGGCAGTAAGAAGTTATAAAAAAGTAGTAGATATTAATCCAGAGTTTGCTGTTAACCACACTAACAAAATTCTTAATGTTATTTATTTTTTTTCCAAAGGTCAAATTCTAGATGCATTAGACTTACTAGAAATATTAATAAAGAATAGCCCTAAAGATGGGCTTCTATTTAATATGATTGGCGGTTGCTATGCAGCTCTCGGAAAGGTTGATATGTCCATTCAGAATTATGAGAAAGCACTTGCATTGAAGCCGAACTATGCTATACCTCAACATATGATCAATTCGCTTACCGGAAATACAAGTAAAGAGCCTCCAAAAGAATATGTAAAAAATTTATTTGATGATTATGCTCAAAAATTTAATGATTCATTAGTAGAAAAACTTCAATACAAGCTTCCCTTTATTATTAAAGAAATTATTTATAAGTTAAATAATGCGAAGTCTACATTTAAAAAAGTAGTTGATTTGGGATGTGGGACTGGACTAGCGGGCCCTGATTTGAGGGAAATTAGTGATAATTTAACAGGAATTGACCTCTCTTCAAATATGATAGACAAAGCGAGGAAGTTAGATATTTATGATAATTTGATAGTTGGTGATATTGTTGAACAGCTAGGATTATTAGAGGAAAAATATGACCTATTTGTTGCTCTAGATGTATTTATATATATTGGCGAGCCAACGAATTTTTTTAATGCAGTAAAGAAGTGTTGTAATAAAAATTCTTTGTTTATATTTTCAATTGAAACTCAAGAAGATGAAGGTTATTCTCTTTTAAAAAGTTCGCGCTATGCTCACTCAGATAGCTATATTTTAGATGTTGCTTCTAATGGCTTTAGATTAGTTGATTCCCATAATGTGAGATTGAGGAAAGAGGGAAATAACTGGATTGATGGAAAAATTTATATTTTCAAAGCCTCTTGAAAGGCAGGGCGAGAAACGGTGTTAGATTTGAAATTTAGAAGTTTCTTTTGATGTGTGAGGCAGTTACACTATAATTAATTTTCTTTAAAAACAATACTAGGAGTAGTAATGTCAGTAGCAAGAATTACAACAGTAACCTTTGAATCAAATGAAGCGGCAGATATTGCTGCTGCAGCCTACGTTCCAAATGCACCAAGTGACTTTCCAGAAGCAGAGCAATTAATAGCAGTTAAATCTGAAGGCAACGTCAACATATCTGTAACTTTATATGAGAATAACGAAGCAATGGAAAGAGCAACTGCTGCAAAAAATAAAGTAATGGACGCTATTCAAGGGATTGTTGCTGTAGATACTAAAGTTGGCTCTGTAATATTAAACCATAGCAACTAACTAAAGTACAAACTACTCAGTCCAACTTTAGTTTGACGTGTGAGGGTGAGTTTCTATAAACTTTGGCAATTATCAACAGAATATCAATATGGAATATTTATTACCAATACACATTCTGGCAGGAACATTAGCACTATTAGCGTCAGCTTTCGCAATCTGTTCTGAGAAAGGAAAGAAGATCCATATCACCGCTGGAAGGACTTACTTTTGGGGGATGGCTGGTATTTTTCTTACGGCATTGCCTATGTCAATTATTACTAGCAATGTATTTCTTTTTTTAATTGCCTTCTTTTCTTTTTATCTAGCTTTTGCGGGAAGACGTTTCGCTCAAAATAGAAAAGGCATAGCCTCAATAGTCGATTGGATAGCAGTAGGATTGATGATTGCTGCTGGTTTAGGTATGTGGGTATTAGCCGTATTCTATTCTATTGAGAACAACTCCCAATATATTACTCTCACTGTCTTCGGATTTCTTGCCATAGTACTTGGTTATACAGATTATAAAGCTTACAAACGACAAGAAGCCACAGGCAAGAAACGTATTGCGAGACATTTAAGCAATATGATGGGAGGCACTATAGCTGTAGTTACAGCCGTTCTGGTCGTTAATGTTAATATGGAGCCACAATGGTTGCCTTGGGTATTACCTACTTTGCTAATAACTCCTGTTATTATTTATTGGAACTGGAAGGTTATGAAATAGACAATCTAAAAGTCCAAATTTCGTTTGATGTGTGAATTGCTGGAATCAACTGCATCCTGCCTCCTATTTAAACATCTCATCATATCTTGTTTGAATTTCTTTTGGCCAAAGGTCATATATGTAATCTATTAAAGCTTGCTTTTCTGCTTCGGAAAGCAAGTCTTCGAATGCAGGCATTTGACCACCCATTTCTACTCCACCTTTGTTAATTGTGTAGAGTAACTGCTCTGGCGAATGATGCCAAGTATGGGCTGTGCCATTAAGAGGTGGTGGAGGATAGTTACCATTTGCATCCTTTACCTTCCAATCTTCAGCGAGTCCTTGACCCTTAGAGCCGTGACAGCCTAGACAATTTTTATTATAAATCGCCTCACCAGATAGCGCTGCGGAATCTGAGCCATTATCTTTATCACCAGGATTACATCCTGTAATAAATATAATTAAAGGAATTAAGAGTATTAGTTTCATAATGAAAAATTAATATACATCAGTTTGTATCCTAGAAAGATAAAGTTTTAATTGTTTCTTAACTAGATAAGTTCTGGTATGAGTGAAGCAAATCTTTCATCCCAGATTTTTTGAGTCATCTCTCCCAAATGGTTACTTAAAATTTCGCCATTTTCATCAACTAAAAAAGTTCCTGGTGTTGCAAAAACTCCTAAGCCTGCTCCAATATTACCCATAGGGTCAAATATTATTTCATCAAAAGGATTTCCTAATTCTTGTAGATACTTTGCACCATTTTCACGCGTATCTAGATAGTCAATACCAATAAGTTGTAATTTGGTTGTTTTAGCTATGTTCATTATCATTTGATGTTCTTTTCGACAAGTAGTGCACCAAGATGCCCAAACATTCACTAAGCTCGTTTTATTTGCTAGTAGCTCTGAAAATTTAACGGTCTCATCAGTATAAAAATCTTGGCCTTCTATAACAGGAAATAATTTTACTTCAGCTAAGATGTTTGCTGAAAAAAGACAAGTGATACTTAGTAAAACTAGAGTTAGATACTTATTCATTTTTAATCTTAAAAAGTTATTTTATTTATTGTAACGTATAATTCAATAATACAAATTACTATAACCATTTTGTTGCAATGAAAAATAAGAATAAAGGAATAAATTTCAAAATCCTGCTACCAATAATTTTATTGATTGTTCTCAGTGTACTTGGCTATAACCAAATCTTCAAAACACCTTCCATAATTATGGCGGATATGAGTAAAAGTATTCCTATCCAAAATAGAGACCACATTAACCAAGGTGAAACCCTCCAGGTTTATAACTCGAATCCGCCAACATCAGGACCTCACGCTGGAGCCATTAAAGGTGGGTTTTACAGCAGAGAGATATTGGATATTAATGGTGTTCATAATTTAGAGCACGGCTTTACCTGGATAACATATCGAAACATAAGTCCTGATGCCATAGCAACGCTTAAGAAGATTGCTAAAAGATACTCTGGCAGAGTTCTGGTCTCTGAGCGTATGGCGAATGATACTCAAATTGCTATGGCTTCTTGGGGTCGACTGGACAAAATGACAGAGTCATCACTAAGTGAAGATTATGTATTAAGGTTTATAAAAAAATATACAAATAAATCACCAGAGAAATTCGCCAAATAAAAATAGAAGAAAGATGAGGGTTTGTTTTGTCAAATTCCTTTTTTGTTATCAAAGGAAAAGTATATTAATTAGGTGCGTAAACTGGTTTTCACCGCTACTGGTTCTTTCTTTACTCCCTCTCGAATAAAAACAAAGAGTCCACTTGCAGTAATGAGTAGCATTCCTAGTATTGAATAAATATCAGGTATCTCGCTAAAAATAAAGTAACCACTTCCAATAGCAAATATTAACATAATATACTCAAAAGGTGCAATAACTGGGGGTGAGCCAATTCGGTATGCAGATGTAAGTAGAAGCATTCCAGCACTTCCAGCAGCTGCAATACTAAGAAGCATTACAAGCACTGAATTATTGTAAATTGACCAATCTCTTATAAGGTATTCTAGGTTTTTAGCCTGAGAGGGTTCAAATTCGATTAACGGAATTATCAACCAAGCACCAAAAGTAAGTACAACACTACCTCCATATAGATGAAGCATCTGTTGGAAAACGCTATCTTTTTCGCTTGTATATTTAGCAAGCATCATTGATACTGAGTATGTAAAAGCAGTAATTATAGGCAGTAAAGTAAAGTAATTAAATCCTGTAGGGCTTGGTTTAACAATAAGTAAAACACCAATAAAACCGACAATAATGGCACAAATACGGTAGAAACCAACTTCTGACTTAAACATAAACTTTGATAATATTGTTATAAATAATGGCGTCACAAAGAATAAGCTCGTTGCCTCTGCAAACTCCATTTTTGCCAACGCAAAATAGAAACATAAAAAACCTATAAAAAATAGTAAGACTCGAGTGATGGCAAGAATTGGAAACGATGAACTGAAGTCGATACGACGCTTAGTTAATTTAAGAAAAATAATAAGTATGATGCTGCCAACCATTCCACGAATAAACATTATTTGAGTCAAAGAAGCATAATCGGCAAGCTGACGAACTAAAACGTCCTGAATGCTGAAGAAAAACATTCCTATCAAGATAAAAGAAATTCCCTGTTTATCGTTACTCATTTTAAACCTCCAAATTTAAGGCTCTTGTTTAAGTGTGGAGTCAATTTTGAGTGATTATATACCTAATTTAATTGGGAATTAAATCTTATTCACCATTAAAAAGTAAGTCATAAAACTTCTCCAAAAAAAAGCTCTTTATGACACGCAAAAGATCACACAAAAGGACTTTTTGACTTATTTTTAGTTGAGTATTAGGCTGAAACCCTAATAGGAAGTGGGGCGAGAAACGGGGCTCGAACCCGCGACAACCGGAATCACAATCCGGGGCTCTAGCTTCACTTCGTTACGCTACCCTTTACTGGCGTAAAGGATACCAATACACAAAGCCCATTCCTACAACTAAAAAAGGAAAATTAGTCCATAAATAATCAATAGTAAGTCTACCATACTAAGTGGCACTTTTATAGCCCAAAATATACTCAAGGGCACACAAAAAGGCACTTTTTTTATACCAACAAAATGGCTATAGAGAAGGGGGTAGGACACCCCTTTTGAGTGACTAGTTAATCGGCGAAACTGAGGTTGATGTGAAATTTAGAATTTTCACTTGATGTGTGTGACTATTTGTTATATTAAGACTTTATTTGAGTTACTAATGGTACTAAATAAGGGTAATGCCTTCTAGGTAATTTAAGTACTCTAGGGTGGCGAATTTGAGGCTCTCAGAGGCATAATAATGGCATATTTCATACTTAAATATATTCTATGTAAGATATTGATTTTTATACAAAAATAAAACTATAAGAGTAGGATATATTAGTGAATATGTTATAATAACTTATTGGCTAAATATTATTACTTAATTGTTCGATAAGAAGGAAAAAATAACCAGACACAAGGCTCAAAGTCTCGACCTATTTATTAACAGTCACGAGCCTCATATTCTGAACTCATCTAAAGAGCTAGGAAAAACTATTGGCTTAAAAAGAATAGAGCAGTTTAAGTCGCTTAACTTACTTCTATTTAACTTAGTTTATTGTGGGAAAAATAGACTTATCACTCCGCGTGCAAGAACCTCTCTTGGAACTAAAAGGTATAACTTCCATAAGGTTAGCTATAAGGCATTAAACACAGTTTTAGATGCCTTAGTCGATAAGGGTTATATTGAACAGGTTATAGGCAAAAAGAATCTAGAAACAGGTGAGAGCATAACGACAACTATCGCTCCCACTAATCAATTAAAAAAATTCTTTAAGAGTAATAATTGGTATGGAAATTATTGGCAACAAGAGACTCCTGAACTTATTCTATTGAGGAACAATAAAAAGAAGTTAATTAACTACAAAGACAATAAGTATTCAAATTGGCTGAGAGCTGAACTAACTAAATATAATGATTTCTTGGCTGAAGATGCCCTTATAGGGCTATGCAAGAAGAATAAGAAAACAGGTACACTCGAATTGATTGATTACTATGATAACCTCAGACTCCAAAGAAAGTTTATTGAGCACGATAAAAATGAATTTGGTGGCGTCATACTTAAGTTCGGTGGGCGAATGTATGGACCTTGGTGCAACCTCAGTTCTTCTCAGAGAAAACTCATTACTATTGATGGTGAAGAAACAGTTGAGCTAGACCTCCAAGCCAGTGCTGTCAATGTATTGTACATAACAGTTACGGGTGAGCGGTATTCTGAAGGTGACCCTTATCATATTGAGGTTGACTCCTATTGCATCCCAAGACATATTGTCAAGAAAGCAGCAACTATTATGTTATCCACAGGTTCAATTCAATCCGCTGTAGCTGCTCTTGAAAAACATTATTTGCCTTATATTAATGATTTCGATAAAGATACTAGGTCAAAGAAAGAAATTAAAGAATCTCAAGAATACAAAGCCTTTAAATTTAAACTAAAGCCTTCTGAATTGCTAAACCTTTATTTGAACAAACATAAATCTGTTAGGTCATATTATCTAAGGGGTAAAAGAATGGGTGACTTGGTTGCGTGTATGGAGTCAGATAGAGTATTTGAAATTGTAAGAAGGTTGACCAAATTGAAAATACCAGTCCTTACTGTCTACGATTCTTTTATTGTTAAACAGAGTGATTCTAAAATCCTTAAAAGCCTAATGGATGAGCTCCCTAGATTGAGGGGTTGGTAGGTTATATAGTTTAGATGGAAAGACCCTCTATTGGGGTTTGCTTAGCCAGTACTTAGGCACAGCTAAGAGTGTGCCAAGTTAACCACTATATGCTGTTATTACCTACCTCAATATTAACTAAATTAAATAGAAGAAGCGAAGATTAATCTATTATCATTTTGAACTATACTTGTTGTAATAATAAATTTAGTTGTTATAATAAATACAATTAAAGAGTATCATCTAGTAATGCAATACAGAATATCGTTTCTCATTCCCTTTGCTGTACCAATAATTTTAGGAAAATTGTTTCAAGGAATAATTAACTTTCTATTTCTTATAGGTGCTGTCTACTCTTTATTTTTTATCAACTGGGAGCAGGCTTTAGCTATTTATCTTTTAGTAGTTGGGCATTCATTACTACTTACTGGTCTTCATAATCGAAATCAAAGATTAGAGCTAATTAATCAGGCAGCAAGGAAAATACTCAATGAACAATGACAATTTAAATAATGGCAGTTATGCCGATGATGAAATTGACCTCAGGCAACTCGCTAAATCACTAAAAGAGAGAAGCCGTTTTATTTTTGGATTTACTGGAATCATAACCCTTTTAGCAATTGTCTATCTTATTTATCAAAGCACTTTACCTCTTCAATATAAGGTAGAAACCTCTTTTTTAAAACCGAGTGATACAGCTGTTCTTAATCTGAATAAATTTCAATTACTAAGTGAAACAAAAGATTCTATTTACACTCGATTTTTAAATTTAGTTGGCTCTAAGTCATTTCAAAAAAGTGTCTTCCTTGATGGGGATTATTTAAATAAATTGAATGAGACTAATGAACCAATTGCTGATGTTAAAGCGTTTGTCTCAGAAATTATTAATTCAACTCAACTGTCAGTATTTGAAATTGATTCAAAGGGAAAGGGAAATGATAATGATAATGATAATTATCAGACATTTACTAAAATTGAGCTACCTTATATTCTCTCAATTGAAGGAGAAAATCCTGATGTTCTCTCTGAGTATCTCGATGAAGTTGCCTCAAAAGCAAATCAACAAACATTTCTTAATATTACTAATCTAGAGCAACAGATGATTTCAAATCGTTTAGAAGAAATTACGCTTGAAAAAAATATGCTCTTAGCAAAAGCTAAAGAAGACCGCCTGTCACAAATTCAAAGAATTAAAGAGGAAGATGCTCAAAAAATAAGGGAGCTTAATGACCTCATTGATAGAGCTAGGTTCAAAGCAAAAGAAGAGCGATTGAATGACATTGAGACACTGACTGCTGCTGCCAAATTAGCAGGTTATTTGGGTATTATTGACAACAACCTTGGAAAAATTAATGAGAGTAATAATGACATTAATTTGAATATTGCAATTAATGAAGATGAGGATTTACCAGAGTGGTATTTATTTGGTGAAAAAGCACTATTAGAAAGAGTTGAATTACTGAAAAGTCGAACCAGTGATGACCCTTTTATCCCTGAGCTAGTTAGTCTCAATAATCAAATCAATGAAATTCAAAACAATAATTTATTGCAAACACTTGAAGGACGAACCAGTGATGACCCTTTTATCCCTGAGCTAGTTAGTCTCAATAATCAAATCAATGAAATTCAAAATAATAATTTATTGAAAACACTTGAAGAGCGACAAGATGACAGCCCGTTTATTGCAAGAATTAACGAGCTAGATGTCGAGAGTGCCAGTCTGAATTCAGTTGTTCTGGATATGACGGGTATTGATGCAATGCAAGTTCAACAATACGCCTCTGCTCAGCCTATTCCAAATAATTCAAAAAACATGTTATTAATTGTATTGGCTTTAATTGGCGGTTTTGTAATGAGTATTATTCTTGCAGGATTGTTGAATCTTTTTAAAGAAGAAGAAATCGAGCAAAAAGACAAATAATGGTGGTTTTATCATTAGTATTCCCAATTATTTTTAGCACTACATTTAGAAAAATCTTCTGCGTGTAAGTAACAATCTATCTTGTCATAATTAATAAACCACATCAACAAGAGCAACAATAAGAGTATTTTTTTCATATTAAATTTATAGATTATTTTGAACTCAGTATATATCCCTCTTATTCAGCTCCTTTTATGGGGGTAAGATAATATTTAAATATTACCCATCACTCGATTAATAAGACTCGACTTATGCTCAATACATAGATGAGCATAACGCTTAGTCACACTGATTTGTTTATGCCCTAAGACATCTGCTATCTCCAAGAGAGAAGCCCCAGATTGAGCCAAGTAAGACGCACAAGAATGACGAAGGTCGTGGAATCTAA
>JACNFO010000060.1 GCA_014384565.1 Candidatus Pseudothioglobus aerophilus | reverse complement strand
CAACATTCTCAGTCGGATTTTTATTGGAGTTTGCTGTATTTTTTTGGCTTCTATTTCTATTTTGATTTCTGTTCCTATTTTGGTTTGGATTGTTCTGATTAGCTTTAATATTATTGGCTTCATTAGAGCTATTTTTTTGAGTTTCAATAGCCCCAGTTTTCTGGCTATCTTGGGTATTTTGGTTCTGGCTTCTATTTCTATTTTGGTTTCTGTTTCTATTTTGGTTTCTGTTTCTATTTTGGTTTCTGCTCTGAGGTCTGCTAGTTTTTGACTCAGTAATTGTTTTTTTATCTGAAGAGAAAATTTCAGATAATTTACTCATAAATGAGACCTTCTTTTCAGGCATCTTTGTTGATGGGTGATTAGAAGACACAGCAGGAATATCAGGTTTATCAATATAATTTATTACATTCGGATTTTCTTGAGGCTTAGACACGCCTTGAAAGCTCTTATGATGAGAGTTTTTATCACCCTTTTGTTTGTTCATCGTGAAGTGAGGAAAGTGCATGTATTGATTTGGAAGAAGAGTAATCTTAATATTATGTTTATCTTCCATTTCAATTATGTTTTGTCTCTTCTCATTAAGCAAGTAGGTTATTACTTCAACGCTTGATTGAATTGTTATGTCATCACCATTTTTATTTGAATTTAGGTTGTCTTCTAGTTGACGAATAATTCTTAATGATAGTGAAGGAATAGTTGGATTTGTTCCACTACCATTACAAATTGAACAAGTTTTTCCTGTTGATTCAGCAACAGAGTTCATAAGTCTTTGGCGTGATAGCTCTAAAAGGCCAAACCTTGATATTGAGCCTATTTGAACGCGAGCCCTATCATTTGCTGTAGCTTTTTCCATTAACTTCTCAATAGCTATTCTATTGGATTCTGAAGCCATATCAATAAAGTCAATTACTACTAGGCCTCCAATATCTCTTAATTGAAGCTGTAACGCAATTTCTGATGCAGCGTCTAAGTTTGCCTTATAGGCAGTATCCTCAATACTTGTTCCCTTTGTTGCTCTAGCAGAGTTGATGTCTATTGCTGTTAATGCTTCTGTCGGGTCAAACACAATAGTTGCTCCAGATCTCAAAGTAACTTCTCTATTAAAGACGCTCTTAACTTGAGATTCTATACTCATGTGTGCAAAAAGAGAGTGCTCGGTAACATCAAAGAATTTAATCTTGTCTAAGTAATGAGGCATTACAAAGCTAATAAAGTCCCTGGCCTTTTGATAGGTCTCTAAGTCATCAATAATTACGCTATCGGTATCTTCTCTTAAAAAGTCACGCAACGCTCTAACAGTAATATCACTTTCTTGATAGATTAAGAAAGGATCCTCTTGCTTTTTAGTTGCAGTTTTAATAGATTTCCAGAGCTGAGTTAGGTGGTCAATCTCCCATTGAAGCTCACTAACGCCTCTTCCAGCTCCTTCAGTACGAATTATTAGTCCAGAGTGCTTAGGAACATTAAGGCTTGGCAATAAGTTTTTTAAATCTTGACGATCTGATGCGCCAATTTGTCTTGATATGCCTGAGCTTTTAGGGTTGTTTGGTGTTAGTATCATGTAAGCACCAGCTAAATTAATGTAGGTACTAAGGGCAGCGCCTTTGTTACCACGCTCCTCTTTTTCAACTTGTATGATAATGTCTTGCCCTTCTTTAAGGACGTCACTGATAGTTAATTTGTCACCTTTAGGCTTAACGCCATCAGAAAAGAAAGGAGAGATCTCCTTAAAGGGTAAAAAACCATGCTTGTCTTTACCATAGTTAACGAAAGCAGCTTCTAAAGATTGCTCTACACGAGAAATCTTTGCTTTGTATATGTTGCCCTTAGTCTTTCTATTGAGGCTTGTCTCGATATCAAGGCCAGTAAGCTTTTGGTCCTTGACAATTGCAACTCGAATTTCTTCTTTGTGGGTTGCGTTGATTAAAATGTGATTCATTATGAAGTCCTATAATATCTGGACTATTGAGCACGTACAAAGCATCAATACTTACGTATTGAATGGGAATAAAGGTTTGATTAATAAAATTCATCAATTACTAAATAAGGTTTTGTATGTGGCTTCAATTAGCCCATAAAAAAATTAGTTCGTTACAATAGTTCTATTTTTTAGTTTGAAACAATTGTAAAAAAATTCTTGTTAGTCGAAAAAAAATGATCGACATATAGATTATACCACATTAAGGCTAAAGGGATTTGTTTACTGATTGAGAGTGCGACCCCCATCAACATTAATTATTTGACCTGTAAGGTAATTAGAGTTTGCTAAAAAAAGAACTGTATCTGCAATATCTTGAGGTGATCCTTGTCTTTTAAGAGCTATTCTTTCAAGCATAATACTTTTGTCTGATTCAGAAATTTCTGCCCCTTCTTGCGGCCATAAGATCGAGCCAGGTGACACTCCATTAACTCTAACAGAGGGAGCAAGTTCTTTAGCAAGGGTTAGGGTAAGCATTTTTAGGCCTGCTTTTGAAATGTTGTAGACCGAATGTTTTTTGAGTGGCCGGTCTGCATGAATGTCAATAATATTTATTATTGACCCCTCCCTAGATTTGAGCTTTTGACTTAGTCCCTTTGATAGAAAGAAGGGCGCTTTAAGATTAACATCTAATATGTTATCCCAATTTTCAGAGTCGCTCTCGTCTACTGATAAAGGATAGAAGACAGACGCGTTGTTGACTAATAAGTCTATTGATTCTATCGTTTCAACAATTGTGTTTATAGAATCAATGTTATTAAGATTACCTACTACTACTTTGGCTGATTTTTCTTTTAAAAGGTTGAGCTCATCACAAAGTAATTGTGCCTTGTCTTTTGATTGATTGCAATGAATAATTATATTAAAGTTATTTTTGTGCAGTGTTTTTGCTATTTGGGCTCCAATTCGAGCTGCACCACCAGTAATTAAGGCTGTTTTCATAAGTTTTATTAGTTAAGTAAATTGATTAAGTAAAATTTGCTTTTGAGGGAATAAGAGTGATTCACAGTATAAAATAATTTCTAATATGAACCTTCAAGATATTATATCTAAAACCATTAAAGATAATAACAAACCCATTGGTTTTGATGTCTTTATGAATCTTGCCCTGTATCATTCTGAGTTTGGCTATTATCGGTCCAATAAAACCCTATTTGGTCGCCATGGTGACTTTATAACGGCCCCCGAAACTTCTGACTTATTCGGTTATACGCTTGCTAGGCAGTGCAAGCAGGTGCTTAATAATGGTGATATTCTAGAGTTTGGGGCGGGGAGCGGAGTGCTTGCTGCCCAAGTACTTTTTGAATTAGGAAAGTTAAGTTCACTTCCTGGTAAATATTATATTATCGAACTAAGTGCCCAACTTAAAGACAGGCAGATGCAAACAATTAAAAAAGTTTTGCCTGAAATCTTTAATCGGGTTGAGTGGCTAACTGAGCTGCCAAAAGATTTTAAAGGCGTTGTTATTGCTAATGAAGTTCTTGATGCTATACCTGCAAAAAGAATAACCCTCTCTGAAGGCTGTTTTGTAGAGTTAGGGGTTGATTTTCAAAATGAGAGCTTTCAGTGGAGAAAATTTACGCAGCCTTATTTGAGCTCTGCTGCATCTCTTCCTGATGTTATGGAAGAAGGATATACTACAGAAACTAATGTTCAGTCCATCGCTTGGATTAAGTCGCTTTATGACTCTATTTCTGAGGGGACAGTTCTATTAATTGATTATGGTATGGATAAATCTGAATATTTTCACCCGCAGCGAAATGATGGAACTCTAAAGTGTTTTTTTAATCATCAGTCAAGTGACGATCCTTTTTGTAATATTGGTTGTCAAGATATAACAACTTCGGTTAATTTTTCAGATATTGCTGAAAGTGCAGTTGACGCTGGTTTTGAAATCTCTGGATATTGCACGCAAGCGATGTTTTTAATTTCTTTAGGTATTGAAAAGTATCTACTGGATGAAAAGGATAATGAAATTAGAATCAAACTAGCTCAAGAGGTTAAGCAACTAGTTTTACCGGGGGCAATGGGTGAGGTTTTTAAAGTGATGGCTTTATCTAAAAAACAACCAGTAAAATTAGATGGTTTCAAAGAGCAAGATCTTACCAATAAGCTTTAAAATCAAGAGATGGATATTACTCAAACAATTACTCTAGCTTTAATACAAGGGCTTACTGAATTTCTGCCTGTATCTTCATCAGCGCATCTAGTAATACTTCCAAAATTCTTAGAATGGCCAGATCAAGGGTTAGCTTTTGATGTTGTTCTTCATTTTGCCACTTTATGTGCAATTATTTTTTACTATCGCTATTCATTGGTGTCTTTAACTAAGGACTTTTATGACTCAATTGCAACCAGAAAAACCCAAGGCGAGTCAATGCTTGCCTGGGGTATTATCTTGGGGACAATTCCAGTTGGCATTGTGGGTTTATTATTTAGAGAGTCGATCGAGTTAAATTTAAGAAGTTACCAAGTAGTAGCCTTTGCAACTATCTTTTTTGGACTTCTATTGGGTTTCTCAGAATGGCTGCATCGAACACTTAATAAAAGTAGAGAGTATATTAGCGGCTCTGATATTTTAATTGTTGGGTGCTTCCAAGCTCTAGCTTTAATTCCTGGAACGTCTCGCTCAGGCATTACTATTACTGCTGCTTTGCTAATTGGCCTTTCAAGAGCTCTGTCAATAAAGTATGCATTTCTTTTATCTATTCCTGTTATTGCACTTGCAACTTTATTAAAAACTTTTGACTTGGTAAAAGACAAAAATCAAGTCGATTGGAGCCTCCTTTTTATTGGATTTATAGTTGCTTTGATTACTTCTTATTTCACAATTTTCTTTTTTATTCGACTGGTTGAAAGAATTGGTTTTTTACCATTCGTCATTTATAGAATTCTTTTAGGAGCATTATTATTTCTACTTTAACGCCGCAACCTATTTACCGCAAAGATTATGAACCAAGCTCTCACCTCATAAGAACAACGGAGCTTGACTTTGACCTTGGTGATACTGAAACAATTGTTTCATCACGCATTTCTTTTTATAAAAATCCTGATAATAATAAAAAAATTGATAAGCTTTTTTTAAATGGTGAGTCTCTGGAGTTAATATCAATAAAAATTGAAGGCTTGGGTGTTAATTATGAGCAAAAGAATGATGGCTTATTTCTAATAAATCCACCCGATAACTTTATTTTAGAGGTGAAAGTTCGAATTCATCCTGAAAGCAAAACGGATCTGAATGGCTTGTACCAATCCAGTGGAAATTTTTGCACCCAATGTGAAGCTATGGGCTTTAGGCAAATAACATACTATCTTGATAGGCCAGATGTATTGAGCATATTTACCACCAAGATAACAGCTAACAGAGGCCATTATCCAGTACTTCTTAGTAATGGAAACTTGGTCAATGAAAATGCTTCACAAGTTATATGGCACGATCCAGCGCCAAAACCTTGCTATTTATTTGCTTTAGTTGCAGGCAAATTAGATTTCCTTCAAGATAGCTATGTAACTTCAACAGGAAGACTGGTTGACTTAAGGCTATATGTTGAACCACATAATATGCATAAAACTGCCTTTGCAATGGAGTCCCTTAAAAAATCATTTAAATGGGAAGAGGAGAGGTTTAACCTCTCTTACGACCTAGATATCTATATGATTGTTGCAGTCGATGATTTTAATATGGGCGCTATGGAGAATAAGGGTCTTAATATTTTTAATTCAGACTGTGTTCTTGCTAATCAAGAAACTTCAACAGATGCAAGTTTTATTAGAATTGAGTCTATTATTGGCCATGAGTATTTTCATAACTGGACTGGAAATAGAGTAACTTGTAGAGACTGGTTTCAGCTCAGTCTTAAAGAAGGATTAACTGTTTTTAGAGATCAAGAATTTTCCTCTGATCTTCGCTCTAGAGCAATCCAAAGAATTACTGACGTTAATGAGCTTAAAACAAGGCAATTCGCTGAAGATTCTGGTCCAATGGCTCATCCAGTAAGGCCAGACTCTTATATTGCAATGGATAACTTTTATACTGCAACGGTTTATGAGAAGGGCGCAGAAGTTATTCGAATGATTCATACAATTTTGGGAGAAGAGGGCTTTCAAAAAGGAATGACTCTCTATTTTGATCGTCATGACGGCTCGGCAGTTACGATAGATGATTTTGTTGCAAGTATGGCTGATGCTAACCATTTTAATTTTGATAATTTTATGTCTTGGTATAGCCAGTCAGGAACACCTGAAGTCAGTGTGAATGATGAGTATAACTCTGAGCTAAATATTTACAGAGCTACTTTTACTCAAAAGAATCAAACAGAACCTTTTCTAATTCCAAATAAATTTGGATTATTAGCAGATGATGGCAAAGAGATTGAGTCAGGAATGATTTTGATTGATGAACTTGTAAAAACTATCTCATTTAAAAATATCAAGAGTAAGCCAACACCTTCTTGGTTTAGAGGTTTTTCAGCGCCCATTAAGTTTGATTCTAATCTTTCAGTCAGTGAGAAAATTTTTCTTTCATCAAATGATAGAGATCCATTTAATCGCTGGGATAACGCTCAAAGCTTATGGCTTGAATATATCCTCAACCCAGAGCATGTTGAAGAAAAAGAATTGTTTAGTATGATTAAAAATCTTTTCAATAATGATTCTGACTATGCGCTCCTATCTGAAATGATAAATTTACCTGCAGAGCAAATCATTCATCAACATGTTGGTCAAATTGATGTGCAAGAGGTAAGCCATAAACGTAAGAAATCTAGCCTCTCTATTGCTAATAACTTTAAAGCACTTTTTCTAGAAACATATCAAAAATTAAACTACAAGAAAGTCTTTGATTTATCTTCTAAGTCGGTTGGTGAGAGGGCTTTAAAAAATAAATGTTTAAGTTATTTGTCTCAGCTAGGTGATTATGATTTAGCATATGCACAATATAATAATGCAGATTGTATGACAGATCAATTTAGCGCTTTTCAGTGTTTATTAGATTCTTCAAATCCTTACCGTGATGAAGTTATTTCTAGATTTTATAAGCAGCATAAGTCAGATGCACAGGTAATGGATAAATGGTTTAGCGCTCAATGCGCCTCATCTATTACTTCTGTTGCAGATATTAGAGAACTTATGAAGCATGAATTATTTTCAATGACTAATCCAAATAGAGTACGATCCGTAATTGGCTCTTTTAGCAGAAATAGTATTCAGTTTCATTGTAAAGATGGCTACCAGCTTCTAACTGAAATAATTATTAAACTGGATAGTTTGAACCCTCAAATTGCAGCAAGATTTGTGGGTATTTTTAATCACTGGAGGCGATTTACAAATAAGTACTCTACACTTCAAAAGAATGAGCTTAACTCAATTATAAGCCAAAAAAAGTTGTCAGACGATGTCTATGAAATTGTTCATACTGCACTAAAGGAGGATGGTTGATGTCTTACTTAAAGGCAAAACACTTATCGGAACTTCTTGTTTCAAAGGGCTTTACAATTTCTGTTGCTGAGTCTTGTACTGGGGGCTCATTATCAAGCTCTTTGACTTCAATTTCAGGAGCATCTTTATATTTTAATTGCGGCTTTATTACTTATAGCAATCAATCAAAAATTGATATGCTTGGAGTTAATCCTGAATCTATTGAGATGTATGGCGCTGTAAGTGAAAAAGTTGCTCATGAGATGGTTGCAGGAGCTGGTCAAAGATCACATAGTAATTTAGCTATTTCAATAACTGGCATAGCTGGCCCTTCTGGCGGTTCCGCATCAAAACCAGTTGGTATGGTTTGCATTGGTTTTTTCTGTGATGGAAGCGTAACAACAACTACTCAATTTTTTTCAGGCTCGAGATCAGATATTGTTTCTCAGAGTGTTACTTTCGCTTTGGTTGAACTGTCTTCAAAGATCTCATGAATCCTTCTCTAGTTTCTATTGCTCCAATGATGGACTGGACTGATAGACATTGCAGATATTTTTATCGATTGATCAGTAAAAACACTCAGCTCTACACAGAAATGATAACAGCAAAGGCAATTTTGAACGGTGATAAAAACCGTTTGCTTGACTTTAATGCCCAAGAAAATCCGCTGACACTTCAGCTTGGAGGAAGCGACCCTTCAGAAATGGCGAAGTGTGCACTCATAGCTCAAGAGTGGGGCTATGACGAAGTTAATATAAATGTTGGTTGCCCATCAGATAGGGTCTTTTCAGGCAATTTTGGTGCTTGTTTAATGAAAGAGCCAGATTTGGTCGCCTCATGCGTTGAAAGTATGATTGATAATTGTAATATTCCAGTGACAGTTAAAAGCCGAATTGGAATTGATGATATGGAGAGTTATGAGCAGCTTTCAGATTTTATAATGAGAATTCATAACAAGGGCTGTCAACACTTCATAATTCATGCCCGTAAGGCATGGCTTCAAGGCTTAAGTCCAAAAGAAAACCGAACCATTCCACCTTTAAACTACCCTTGGGTTTATCAGTTAAAGAAAGATTTTCCGCAACTAAAAATAACTATAAATGGTGGTATTGAAAACTGTAGTGAAGTTAAAAAGCATCTTGATTATGTTGATGGAGTAATGCTTGGCAGGTCGGTCTACCATAATCCATTTTTATTAAGAGAGATAGACGTGAGAATTTTTGGTAACAAAAAAAATCTCCTTGATCGAGAGCAAATTTTAAAAAAATATATGCTTTATATAAAGCAGCAAATTAAAATTGGAGTCCCAATGAGATCGATGACTCGACACATTTTGGGTCTTTATCATGGTGAAGGTAATGCGAAGTTGTTTAGAAGATTGTTGAGTGGTAAGACTGTCGAACTAGAGCATTTAAATGATTGGTTGAAATTTAAAAAAAATAGCTTAACTGAGGTTAAAAGTGCCGAATAGTTTGGTAAAATTTTTGAAACAATTATTCTTTACCTAATCTAGTATGGCAGGAAATCATTACGAAGCAAGTATCGATATAGGAACGGAGAAGATTGCTTTGTTAGTTGCTGAAAAAGATGATGATGGCCATTTTAGGATTATTGGACATAGCGTAAGCTCATCTGAGGGGGTAAGAAAGGGCTCTTTATACTCCATAGATTCACTTGCAAGAGTATTAGCAAAATTAATTGATCAAACTCAAAAAAGCTTTAATTTAAAATTAGTGCGTGCAAGGGTAAACATTTCAGATACCCATCTATCTTGTACTGATGGTAAAGGAAAAGTTTCCATAAATGAAGTGGTTACTTTAGAAGACTTGGATTCTGTTCTTGAGTCGGCCATGGCAATGTCCACTCCAACCAATAAAGAAAAATTACACATTATAAAAAAGAAATTCACAATCAATGAATCTGTGGTTATTGATAATCCGATGGATATGGAAGCAGAAGTGCTAGAGTCTAGAGTACATATTGTAACTGTATCTAGTTCTAGTATAAGAAATATTGAGCGCTGCCTAGAACAGAGTGAGCTTGAAGTTGATAAAATTGTTCTTAACTCTATTGCTAAATCAAATGCAATACTCACACAAGAGGATAAAGATAGTGGAGTTTGCCTAGTTGATATCGGTGCTGGAGTTACAAGTTACTCAGTATTTAGTGAAGAGGGAATAGTTCGCAGCGGAGTAATAGCATTTGGTGGGGATGAGATTACCCAGGAGATTGCTTATGCCTTTGACACTTCAATTGAAGAGGCAAAAAGACTCAAAGAGTATTATGGCGTTGCTAAATCATCCTCGATAGGTGAAGAAAAGTTTATTGATTTTATTCAATCAACTAATAAAGATGAGCATCAACTTTCTAGTCTAGAGTTGTCAGAAGTTATTGAAATGGCATATTGTGAACTTTTTATTTTATTAAAAAATGAATTAAAACATCACAATTTAGATGGCATTATTAAATCTGGCTTTGTTCTTTGCGGTGGAGCATCAAAGATTAATTCTATTGAAGAACTTGTTCGTGGATTTTTCTCTAAAAGAGTTAAAATAGGGCAAATTCAACGCTCAAGAGTCTCTGGCTTAGAAAACATTCTTACTGATTATAAATTTACTGGAGCTATAGGCCTCCTTTTGCATGAAGGTGATTTAAGTAAGGCTGAGTATGTAGAGTCCAATAACCGAAATGGTATTATTGGTAAATTAAAAAAAGTTATTGTAGGAAATTTCTGATTTATGGTTAAGCAAAGAACAATTAAAAAAACAGTGAAGGCTCGTGGGGTTGGTATTCATAGTGGGAAACTTGTTAATCTAACTTTAATTCCGGCAGCTGTAGATCATGGAGTAGTTTTCAAAAGATTAGATGCTGGTGGAAGACAGGTTCATGCTCATAGTGCATTTGTTAATGAGGTTGTTTTGTCAACAGGACTTGAAAGTCAGGGCGTTAAAGTTTCAACTATTGAACATTTAATGTCAGCACTTTCTGCGTTAGGTGTTGATAACCTATTAGTTGAGTTAGATTCTTTTGAAGTGCCAATAATGGATGGGTCATCAGCCCCATTTGTATTCCTAGTTCAGTCAGCTGGAATTGAGGAGCAAGAAGCTCACAAGAGATTTATCGTCATTAAGGATACTATCAGAGTAGAAAATGGACAATCATGGGCCCAGGTTTCAGCTCATCACGGCTTTAAAGTAACCTTGGAGATTGATTTTGAACATAAAAAAATAAAAGAAAGCGGACAAAAATTAACTATAGATTTTGCTGAGCAGTCTTATCTTAAAGAGATTTCACGTGCTAGAACATTTGGTTATGAAAGAGATGTTGAGATGCTTCAAAAGCAAAATCTTGCACTAGGAGCAAGCATTGATAATGCAATAGCGCTCTCAGATGACGACATTCTAAATGAAGATGGCATGAGATATCATAATGAGTTCGTTAAGCACAAAATTTTGGATATAGTTGGAGACCTTTTTTTGCTTGGTGGAAATGTTATTGGACACTATGAGGGTTATAAGACTGGCCATATGCTTAATGATCAGTTGCTGTCTGCAATATTGTCTCAGCCCAATGCATTTAAAATTGAAACTTTTGAAGAGGGCGAGTCTCCAATACATTACTACTCAGAAGATTGGCAAAACGACTTATAGATTTTAACTAGTATTGCTAATATTTTTTTGAATAATTAATCCCATTTTTCAGCGCCTTAAAAGCAAAAACTGGTAGCAACGAAGTCTTTTTGCTTTTGATTCTTTGGGTATAATCGAAAACTTTTAAATTACAGTTATTAGTAATGAAATTGAACGGTGCTGAAATTCTTATAGATTGTCTGCAGAAAGAAGGGGTAGAGCATGTTTTTGGCTATCCTGGCGGAGCTGTACTTCATATATATGATGCCTTAGAGGCGCAAGATAAGATTAGCCATATACTAGTTAGGCATGAGCAAGGCGCTGCTCATGGTGCTGATGGCTATGCAAGAACTAATGGTAAGCCTGGTGTTGTTTTGGTAACCTCAGGCCCTGGAATTACTAATGCTGTGACAGGTATTGCTACTGCTCATATGGACTCTATACCAATGGTTGTGATTTCTGGTCAAGTCCCTTCCCCATTAATTGGAATGGATGCTTTCCAAGAAGTTGACGCAACTGGAATTACACGCTCATGTGTTAAACATAATTTTCTAATTAGAGACATTAGTGAAATTGCTTCTACTGTTAAGAAAGCTTTTCATATTGCTACTACAGGAAGACCTGGTCCTGTTGTAATAGATATTCCTAAAGACATAACAATTGCTAAGATGGAAGTTGAAGAATATCCTGCAACTATTGAGATGCGTTCATATAAACCAACAATTAAAGCGAGTGAGCGCCAAATCAAAAAAGCGGCAGAAATGCTAGCTAGCTCAAAAAGGCCTATTCTTTATGCTGGTGGTGGGTGTATTATTGGTAATGCCTCTAAAGAGCTTCGTGAATTTACGCGCATGGTTGGATTCCCAATTACGCAAACTCTTATGGGTTTGGGTACTTATCCAATGACCGACAAGCAGTCCCTTGGAATGCTCGGAATGCATGGAACTTATGAGGCTAATATGGCAATGCATGGTTCTGACTGCGTAGTTGCTATTGGCTCTCGATTCGATGACAGAATTACAGGAAACTTAGAAAAATTTTGTCCTACTGCAAAATTTATTCATATTGATATTGATCCATCACAAATTTCAAAGAATGTTGTAGCTGACATACCAATTGTTGGACAAACAAAGCAAGTTCTTCAGGCTCTAATTGATCAGATGAAAGGTAAAAAACTTGAAGATATTTCTAATTGGTGGTCACAAATTGAAAAGTGGAGAAAAGTTGACTCCTTAGCTTATAAAAAATCTCCTGGAGTTATTAAACCTCAGACAGTAATTGAAATGCTCTATAAGGTTACCAAAGGAAAGGCAATCGTTACATCTGACGTTGGGCAGCATCAGATGTGGGCCGCACAGTATTATTTATTCGATGAGCCTAGGCAATGGATTAATTCAGGCGGTTTAGGAACAATGGGTTTTGGGCTTCCAGCAGCTATGGGTGCTAAACTTGCAATGCCTGATAAAGATGTCGCATGCGTTACAGGTGATGGTAGTATTCAGATGATGCTTCAAGAGCTTTCAACAATGCTTCAATATTCGACCCCAGTAAAAATAATTAATCTTAATAATGGCTATCTCGGAATGGTGAGGCAGTGGCAAGAGTTTTTTTATGAAAAACGTTATGCAATGTCCTATATGGACGCTCTACCTGACTTTGTAAAGCTTGCTGAAAGTTATGGTCATATGGGAATAAGGGTTGAAAAAGAAGATGATTTAAAACCTGCGCTTATTGAAGCATTTAATCAAAAAGACCGAACTGTTTTTCTTGATATTGTGACGGACCCATCTGAGAATGTATTCCCAATGATTCCTGCTGGTGGAGGACATAGTGATATGTTGCTTGCAGGAAGAGATGAAATGGTTTCAAAAGATGAAACTGACTTTAACGCGGTATAGTTTATGAGACATATTATTTCAGTGATACTAGAAAATGAGGCTGGAGCGCTTTCAAGAGTTGCTGGTCTTTTTACTCAACGAGGCTTTAATATTGAGTCTCTTACTGTGGCAATAACAAATGACCCAAGTTTGTCTAGAATGACAATCGTTTCTTCAGGAAGCGATAGAGTTTTAGAGCAAATTGTTAAACAACTTAATAAATTAATCGAAGTAGTTAAGGTTAGCGATTTAACTAGTCAGGATCATGTTGAACGAGAATTATTATTGGCCAAGATTTCTTCAAGCTCAAAAGAGGGTGCTAATATAAAAGAATTGGTGGAAATTTTTGGCTGTAAGGTTGTTGATGTCACAGATAAAGTCTACACCATAGAGGTTTCAGGAAAGACAAAGAAAATTAATGCGTTTTTGGATGCTTTTGATCCTTCAAGCATTATTGAAATTTCAAGGACTGGGGTCACCGGGATTTCCAGAGGAAAAAAATTAATTTAAATTTAAGGACAAAAAAATGAATAGATATTACGATAAAGACGCAGACCTTTCAATTATTCAAGGTAAAAAAGTTGCAGTTATTGGCTATGGTTCCCAAGGCCATGCTCAAGCGAATAATCTAAAGGATTCTGGCGTAGAAGTAGTTGTCGGTCTTAGAGAGGGCTCATCTTCTGCGACTAAAGCGAAAGAGGCGGGATTAGGCGTTATGTCTGTTGAAGAGGCGAGCACATGGGCAGATGTTATTATGTTATTGGCTCCAGATGAGTTTCAAGCTAGTATTTATTCAAAAAATATTGAGCCTAACTTGAGACAGGGGGTTGCTTTAGCTTTTTCACACGGCCTTAATATTCATTTTGATATGATTGTTCCAAGACAAGACTTAGATGTAATTATGATTGCTCCAAAAGCACCTGGACATACTGTTCGCTCTGAGTTTGTTAAAGGTGGAGGCATACCAGATCTAATAGCAATTGAACAGGATGCAACAGGCAATGCCAAGCAAATTGCTCTTTCATATGCTTCAGCAATTGGCGGTGGCAGAACTGGAATACTCGAAACGAGTTTTAGAGAAGAAACTGAAACAGATTTATTTGGTGAGCAAGTCGTTTTATGTGGAGGAACCACTGCTCTTGTCCAAGCTGGATTTGAAACACTTGTAGAAGCTGGCTATGAGCCAGAAATGGCATATTTTGAGTGCCTTCATGAATTAAAGCTTATTGTTGATTTATTGTATGAGGGTGGTATTGCAAATATGCGCTACTCAATTTCAAATACTGCTGAATATGGAGATGTTACTAGAGGACCAAGAATAGTGACTGATGAAACAAAAGCCGAAATGAAGAAAATTTTAAGTGAAATACAAAGCGGTGCTTTTGCTAATGAGTTTATTAAAAATGTTGGTGATTTACCTGGTCGTCGTGATGTTCAGCGCAAACACCAAATTGAAACTGTTGGTGAGAGCTTACGCTCCATGATGCCATGGATTGCCAAAAATAAATTAGTAGACCAGACTAAAAACTAATTAATTTTTGATATTGTCAGCTTTATTTTAATTAGCAATGACAGAAAAAAAACCAAGAAATAGAGGAATCTACATATTGCCAAGCGTGTTAACAACGTTTGGCATGTTTGCTGGATTTTATTCTATTATTGCATCTATTAATGGTGACTTTACATTGGCGGCAATTTCAATAATGGTTGCCATGTTATGGGACACGTTAGATGGGCGAGTAGCACGGTTAACAA
The DNA here is from genome assembly GCA_014384565.1 of Candidatus Pseudothioglobus aerophilus. Taxonomy (GTDB): domain Bacteria; phylum Pseudomonadota; class Gammaproteobacteria; order PS1; family Pseudothioglobaceae; genus Pseudothioglobus; species Pseudothioglobus aerophilus. Next base: position 46,389 of record JACNFO010000060.1, on the reverse strand, counting down.
ATACTCAAAGCGCTTTTGGCGCGGAGTATGATTCTTTAGCTGATCTTGTTTCTTTTGGCTTAGCTCCAGCTCTTCTGGTTTATTTATGGGGTTTTTCTGGTTTAGGAAGATTTGGCTGGCTAGCAGCCTTTGTTTATTTAGCTTGCGCTGCTTTACGTCTCGCTAGATTTAATACGCAAGTAGGCTCTGCCGATAAGCGCTATTTTCAAGGGCTGCCTTCACCAGCTGCTGCGGGCGTAATAGCTACAATGATATGGCTTAAAATTTGGGCATTTGCCTTCTTTGATTCAGACGTCATTTCAATAGGTTACATAGGGTACTATCTTGGTGCTGTAATAACAATTATTTGTGGCCTTCTGATGGTTAGTAATGTTCGGTATTACAGTTTTAAAGAATTGGATTCAAAGAAAGCTTCATTTCGTTTTCTTTTGGCTATTGTTCTTAGTTTAATTGTGCTCCTTTATAAGCCTAATATTGTTTTATTTACTGGATTTTTTCTATACTTGCTCTCAGGTCCATTTATTACTATTATTGGCATTAATAAAAGGCGCATTGAGAAAAAAAAGATTAATATAACTTAAGTTGCTTTATAATCTTCACTTATGATTAAGAACCTTAATTCAATCACATTACTTTCACTAAGCAAGCTCTTTGCTTTGTTGCGATTATTGCCGTAAGGCAATAATAATCATAATAGACGAAAGTCTATCACTAAAATTTAAGATAAAATTCGTAAAATAAAAAGGAGCAATTAATGTCCGAAAAACTAATAATATTTGATACTACACTTAGAGATGGAGAGCAATCACCTGGTGCATCTATGACCAAGGATGAAAAAGTTCGTATCGCTAAAAGTTTAGAAAAAATGAGAGTTGATGTAATTGAAGCTGGTTTTGCAATTGCATCTCAAGGTGACTTTGAAGCTGTTCAAGCTGTTGCTAAAGCCGTCAAAGATTCAACAGTGTGTTCATTAGCAAGAGCTCTTGATAAAGATATTGATCGCGCAGGTGAGTCACTTAAGGGGGCTAATTCTGCTCGAATTCATACTTTTATAGCAACCTCTGATATTCATATGAAGATGAAGCTTGGCATGACCCCAGATGAAGTTGTCAGTCAGGCTATGCGTTCAGTAAAAAGAGCTACAAAGTTTACTGATGATATCGAATTTAGTCCTGAAGACGCTGGTCGCTCAGATATTGACTTTCTTTGCCGTATTATTGAATCTGCAATTAAAGCGGGCGCCACAACCATCAATATCCCTGACACTGTAGGCTATAGTATTCCTTATCAGTTTGGTGAAACAATGAGAGAGTTAATTGAGAGAGTTCCAAATTCTGATAAGGCAATTTTCTCTGCACACTGTCATAATGATTTAGGTCTTGCAGTTTCTAACTCACTTTCAGCAGTTTTAAATGGTGCAAGACAAATTGAATGCACTATTAATGGTCTTGGGGAAAGAGCCGGGAATACCTCTCTTGAAGAGGTTGTAATGGCTGTTCGAACTCGGCAGGATGTATTTGGGCTAGATACAAATATTGATGCTACAGGTATTCTTGCGGCCTCTAGATTAGTGTCTTCCATCACTGGGTTTGTTGTTCAGCCAAACAAAGCTATTGTTGGAGCTAACGCTTTCGCGCATGAAGCTGGAATTCACCAAGATGGAGTCCTTAAGCATAGAGAAACCTATGAAATCATGAGGGCAGAGGATGTTGGGTGGAATCAGAATTCATTAGTGCTTGGTAAACATTCTGGCCGGAATGCTTTTAAAGCTAGACTGACAGAATTAGGTATTGATTTTGATTCAGATGAGGATCTAAATGATGCTTTTGTTAGATTCAAAACTTTAGCTGATAAAAAGCATGATATTTTTGATGAAGATCTTCAGGCATTGGTTTCAGATGCCCAAACTGAGTCATCCGAAATAATTCACTTAGTCTCACTCAAAGTATCTGCTGAATCTGGGAAAGAGAATACTGCAGATGTAATACTGTCGATAAATGGTAATGAGCAAAGTGCTTCAGCTAAAACATCTGGTGCAGTTGACGCTACCTTTAACGCAATACTTTCATTAGTTGATATTGATCCAAAGCTTCAATTGTATTCTGTAACAAATGTAACTCAAGGAACCGACTCTCTTGGAGAAGTCAACGTTCGCTTAGAATATGAAGGGAAAATTGTAAATGGTCAGGGGGTTGATACTGACATTATTACCTCATCCGCTAAAGCATATGTCAATGCTCTTAATAAAGTAATGACAAATGTTGAAAGAGCTCATCCTCAGATTTGACTATGCACTTAAGAAATAAATATCTAGAATCTTTAGGAATTCCAGATTTTCTCTATTCAAAAATTGAGTTAAACAAATCTCCTGAGCAACCTATAAAGCTTTTAATTATTGAAGTGGGAGTACAAGACTCGTTTTGCTCAAAAGGTGACAGTCAAAACCTGTTAACGAAAATGCTTGAATCTATCGGTTTCAGTATTAACAATGCTCAGCTTGTGTCACTTGAAAAAAATCTCATTGATGAGTATATAAAAAATAATCCATCAGAGGTTGTAATGGTAATGGGATCTTCTTATGAGTCAAATAAGTCAGCCCTTTTTTTAATGCATCACCCAAGAGATATTTTAAAGAACCCAACTCTTAAGCGTGAATCTTGGGAGATTTTAAAAAAGGTTAAACAATGTCTCAAATAGACTATTCGCTTAACTCATATAAGAGACCCAAGCTAGAGACTCCTAACGGTGAAAAAAGACTATTAATGCACTCATGCTGTGCCCCTTGTGCTGGAGAAATTATGGAGGCTTTGGCCGCATCAGAAATTGAGACAACAATTTTTTTCTATAATCCAAATATTCACCCTTTTGAGGAGTATGAGCTTAGAAAAGAAGAAAATATTCGCTTTGCAAAAAAACTTGGGATGCCAATTATTGATGCAGATTATGATCGTGATGAGTGGTTTTCGAGAACAAAAGGCCAAGAGGATGAGCCAGAAAGAGGAGAGAGGTGTTCTACTTGTTTTGATATGAGGTTTCAAAAAACAGCTCAATATGCATCTGAAAATAATTTTGATATTATTTCTTCGACACTTGGAATCTCTCGCTGGAAAGACATGAAGCAAATTAATGAATCAGGTGCCAGATCCTCTGCGCCACAAAATGTTCCCTATTGGGATTTTAATTGGCGCAAACAAGGAGGATCTTCTAGGATGCTTGAGTTATCCAAAAAAGAAAACTTCTATCAGCAGGAGTATTGTGGGTGCGTCTATTCCCTGAGAGATACTAATAATTGGAGAATCTCAAAGGGTCGAAAAAAGATTGAAAGAGGTGTTAAGTTTTATCAGGAAGCTAAATTAAAACTATCTCAACTAGATTAGTCTTTAATCAGATACAGTAATAGTGATTTCTGAACATGTAGTCGATTTTCAGCTTCACTCCATACAACACTCTGCTCTCCATCAATCACCTCTGCACTTACCTCTTTGCCTCTATAGGCTGGAAGGCAGTGCATAAATATTGCATTATCTTTAGCTCGACCCATCAATTTTTGATCAACTTGAAAGCCCTTAAACGCTGTTTCTCTCTGTTTTATTTCTAGTTCTTGTCCCATGCTAGTCCAAACATCAGTAACAATAAGGTCGGCGCCTATGCATGCATCATTAGGATTTTCAAAATAACTGATATTTGTTTTATATTTTTCAATAAAATCATTAGATGGACCATAACTAGGTGGAGTTGCAATCGAAAGGTCAAAGTCAAATATTGCTGCAGCTTGCATATATGTTTGACAAACATTGCAGCCGTCACCAATCCATGCTATTTTTTTACCTTTGATTGAGCCCCTATGTTCTTGATAAGTCATTAAGTCGGCAAGTATTTGGCAAGGATGAGATTCATCTGAAAGGGCGTTAATAACTGGCTTACTAGAATGCTTTGAAAACTCAACTATATCTTCATGTGAGGACATTCTTAGCATTATTGCATCAACCATAGAGCTAATAACTATAGCGCTGTCAGTAATTGGCTCTCCTCTTCCTAGTTGTATGTCTTTTTCAGAGAGAAAAAGTGACTGACCCCCAAGCTGCGTCATTCCTGCTTCAAATGAAACTCTAGTTCGTGTAGAGGATTTATCAAAAATCATTGCTAAAGTTTTATTTTTAAGGGTTTCATTTATAAGTCCAGATTGATGTTCTTTTTTAAGCAAGATAGCTCGATCTATAATTCCTTGCAAATCATTTTGAGAGAATTGGTCAAAGTTAATGAAATTATTTGGCATAGTTATTCCTAAATAGTAATTAGTTTTATAATCTTTTTGATCAAAATATCAATTTCTTTTTTAGATATTATTAGTGGTGGCAACATTCTAATAGAGTTACCAGTGATGTTTATTAATAGCTTGTCATCTAAAGCCTTTTGAGTAAGCTTACTACAATCAATAGTATTTTCATCAAGTCCAATACCAATCATCAGTCCTTTGATCCTTAGCTCCTTCACCACACTAGAACTCATTATTTTCGACTTAAATTCTGACTCAAAATATTGACTCATTTTTATTACGTTATCAAGAATTAAGTCATTCTCAAAGACATCAAGAACACTTGAGGCTACGCCCGTTACGAGTGGGTTACCTCCAAAGGTTGAGCCGTGAGTACCTGGAGTTAGCATCTCAGCAGCTTTACCTTTGGCGAGGCAAGCTCCAATTGGAACGCCGTTACCAAGGCCTTTAGCAAGGCAGAGAATATCAGGAGTAATTTTGTTGTGTTGATGAGCAAATAGCCTCCCTGTTCTTCCCATTCCTGCCTGAACTTCATCAAGAATATAGAGCCATTCATTTTGTTCACAAAGTATTTGGACTTTATTTAGGTAATCTGATTGAGGAATTATAACTCCAGCCTCTCCTTGAACAGGTTCAAGCATGACAGCAACCACATCTTTGTTTTGACTGTATTTATTAATAGCATCAATGTCATCAAAGTCAACATGAACAAACTCACTCATTAGTGGAGCAAAACCCTCTTGAACTTTGCTTTGACCCGTTGCAGAAAGAGTTGCCATTGTTCTACCATGAAAACCTTTATTTGCAGTTAAAATAATTGGATTACGAATATTTTTAGTGCGCGCATACAGCCTAGCAATTTTAATGGCAGCTTCATTCGCTTCAGCTCCAGAGTTTGAAAAGAAGGCTTTATCCATATTAGCAAGGTGACAGAGACGTGTTGCCAGTTTTTCTTGGTTTGCAATGCGGTAAACATTTGAGGTATGAAGTAGTTTTTTTGACTGATTGACTATACTCTTTGTAATTGCTGGATGAGAGTGACCAAGATTCACTACGCCAATGCCTGAAAGTGCATCAAGGTATTCATCGCCGGATGTATCTGTTAACCAGCAGCCACTCCCTTTTACAAAGGTAACCTCGAGTGGGTAATAGTTAGACATTAAGTTTGACATAAAAAATCCAGTTAATAAATAAAAAAAGCCCCATAATGGGGCTTTTGAATCTAAGTTATTTGCCAGGTTAAGGCAAACTAGCCACCATTAATAAATAAACGTGAAGACAAGATCTTCGAAAGATATAAGGTTTTATTCGGCGTGATATAGGTAACATTACAATATTAAGTACAACTAAAAAGATTTATTATATCCTAATTTCTCCACCCATACTTTCTGTAATTTAATCAATAAAAAAGATAAAAAAGTTTAATATTGCAATCAATTTATGACACAATATAGTTGCAAGAAACATAATTTTATTTCATTAATCTAAGGAGTAAAAATGCAACTTAACCTTTCTGGTCATCATCTAGATATTACATCTTCTATCAGGCAACATACGAATGATAAGCTCACAAAAATAAAGCATCACTTTGATAATATTATTAATGTTAACATGATTTTAGAAGTGCAAAAAGATCTTCAAAAAGCCGAAGCAACTATTCACGTTAGTGGGACTGATTTATTTGCAAAAGCTGAGAGCAATGATATGTATGCTTCTATTGACAAGCTAATCAATAAGCTTGATTCTCAAATAATCAAGCACAAAGAAAAACTACATAGCCACAGAGCTTAGCTTATATAAATTATAATACGATGTAATAACTGCATAACAAGTTAAGCTTGTTGTGCAGTCTAAACCATTGGATTATAAATATGGCTGAAGTTGAACTTACTAATTTCGAAGTAAGCCTTCAAAATTTAATGATTGCACTAGAAGCGTCAAATCATGATGAGGCAAAACATCAAATCAAAGAACTTCATCCTGGAGAAATAGCTAGACTTTTAGAAGCCATTCAACCAAAAGATAGGGCAGTTATTTGGCCTGGGATTGAAGTTTCAATCCAGGGCGAAGTTTTAAAAGAGGTTAATGAAGATGTTCAGTCCCAGTTAATTGGCGAAATGTCGGTGGATGATCTTGTTAAAGCTACTGAAAAATTAGATACGGATGACTTGGCTGATATTGTTCCAAACCTACCAGAGTCAGCTGTTCATAGCCTTTTATTAACTCTTGATTTTAAACATCGAGAGCGCCTTAACAAAATTCTGAGCTACCCTGAAGACTCTGCTGGTGGATTAATGAATACTGACTTTATAACTGTCAGACCTGATGTCACAATAAGAGCTGTAATAAGATATTTAAGGTTATTAAAAGAGATGCCAGTAGACACTGACCAAATTTTTGTTGTTGATAGAGACTTTAATTATTTAGGCTCCTTACTTATTACTACCTTGTTAACTGAAGGGCCAGAGCAAGTGGTCGCTTCATTGATTAACAATGAAGCTTCAAAACCAATTAATGCTGATACTGATGAATCTGAAGTAGCTATACTATTTGAACAAAGAAATTTGATTTCAGCCCCCGTGATTGATGAGAATAATCAGTTAGTTGGGAGAATTACAATTGATGACGTGGTTGATGTAATTCGTGATCAGGCTGAACATTCTGTGATGTCCATGGTTGGCTTGGATGAGGATGAGGATGTCTTTGCTCCTATTTTCCAAAGCTCGAAGCGACGAAGTGTTTGGTTGGGTGTTAATCTAATTACGGCATTTATTGCGGTCTACTTTATTGGTCTTTTTGAAGCCACCTTGCAGCAAAAAATTGCTTTAGCAATATTGATGCCAGTAGTGGCTAGTATGGGTGGTATTGCAGGCACTCAAACGCTAATAATAGTTACTCGAGGAATTGCAACGGGAAGGGTAACCTCAGCTAACATCAAAACCTTAATAAACAAAGAAGTTGCAGTAAGCGGCCTCAATGGCATAATTTGGTCTGTCGTTATTGGCCTAATTACTTACTACTGGTTTTCTGACTTACTACTGAGCTTAGTCATAGCGCTTGCAATAATTACCAATTTACTTGTTGCTGCTTTTTCTGGCGCATTTTTACCTTTGGCGCTTACTAAATTAAAGATAGATCCTGCTTTGGCTGGAGGAGTTATTCTCACAACTATTACTGATGTCATTGGGTTTGTAGCCTTCCTTGGGTTAGCAGCTTTATTTATCTGATTTTTGCACTCAAATGAAACTCTTGTATACAAATGAAAATCGAATAATGGTGATGAATGTTAAAAACGTTTTAATTAATAATGGTTACCAGGTCGTTCTTAATAACGAGTTTGCATCGAGTGCATCTGGTGGTTTAGCTCCCTTTGATACTTGGCCGGAGGTCTGGCTTTTAAAAGACAGTGAGCTAGAAGAGGCTAAAAAAGTTATTGAGTCAATTGACACTGAAATAAGCTTAATTACCTGGAAGTGTGGGGATTGTAATGAGGTTAATGATCAAACTTTTGATTTTTGCTGGAAGTGTGGCAGAGACAACCTCCACTAAAATATTCATATGAAAAAACTTATCTTACTTTTATTAATTGTAATAATTGTTGGTTTTTTTTCTAAGGATATATATTTAGTTATAAAACTAATTTTGTACTTTGCTTTTTTTTGGTTTATTATTAGGCTTGGAAAGTTTCTATCTAGAGACTTCAATGATGGCAGAGACAACGATTATTATGGTGAGTAATAACGCAGTATTTGGTAACAACTGAAGTATCAAAATTCAGAAAAATTATAGCTTTCTTATCATTTTTATATGATCAATACCAGCCTCTTCAAACTTTTCACCGGTACAAGCAAAGTTAAGGTCAATATAAAATCCACGAGCATGCCACTGAGATGAAAGCCATAAGGTTTTTAATTGACTTTTCTGAGCCCACTCAATGAGCATTTTCATAATTAATTTACCAACACCCTTACCTCGAAATTGTTTTAAAACAGCTACCCTTCCTATATGCCCATCAGACAAAATTCTGCCTGTTCCTATTGCCTTGTCATCTAATGATATAAGCACATGAGTAGCGTCATCATCAAGCCCATCTATTTCAAGCTCTTCCGGGACATTTTGCTCATCAACAAAAACTTTAAATCTGACTTCACATATTTCTTTATGATTAGATTTATAGCTAGTTGTAATTGCAGAAATATTTTTCATAATTACCTATAAGTGAATAAAAAAAAGATTAACCGCTAGGGCAATGTATATTAAAGCTGCAACAAGGTTAAGATTTTTATTTATAGTTTTTGATTTTTTTAATGTTCCTTCAAGGAAGCTAGATAAATAGGCAATTGATGTAAAAACAAAAAAAGCACTAAAAATGAATAGTAATCCAAGTAGAAATATCTGAGATGAGACATTATTATTAGAATTTACAAACTGAGGCAAAAATACCAAAAAAAAGATTGCTACCTTTGGGTTGGTTAGGTTCATAACAACACCAGTTAAATAGTATGATTTATTAGCGCTGTCTTGAGAGGCTTTCCCTAAGTTTAACTCTTTATTTTGAATCGAGAGCCATGCAAGATACAAAAGGTAAAAAGCGCCAATAATTTTCAGTCCATTGAAGGCAATTGCACTTGTTTGAAAAATAACACTTACCCCAATCGCAACTAAGATTGTGTGTCCTATGAGTCCTGTGCAAAGGCCAAGTGTAGTATAGAGTCCAATCCTCCATCCCCTTAAAGCTGAATTACTCATAACAAATAGATTGTCAGGCCCAGGAACGAGGCTTAGAACTACAGATGCAGTAATAAAAGTTATTATTGTCTCAATACTTAATACTTCTAACATTTATGAACCTTTGGCGTAGTTATTTGCTAAAAACTTCTGTTGAATTTTTGTAGGCTTTGAGTTCGATAGAGTTGCCTGAATAGTCCTCAAAAAACATTGTTGCTTGCTCGCCAGGTTGGCCTAAAAACCTAACATTAGGAGTAATAATAAATTTAACAGGTTCTGATTTCAGTTTATGGGCTAAATCATAAAAGGTATTCCAATCGAGTACACAACCAAAGTGAGGCATAGGAACTGAAACACCTTCTACGCTTGAGCTAGTTTTGCTACTTTTTATTATCTCACCAACATGAAGTGAGAGTTGGTTTCCAAAAAAATTGAAATCTACCCATGTTTCTGAGCTTCTTCCCTCAATACACCCTAAAAGCCCCCCGTAGAATCTTCTTGTAGATTCTAGATCAGTCACTGTATATGCTAAATGAAAGACACTCATAAAAATCTAGTTAAGACGTACCCATTATTAAACCAATAAGAATCAATGTGGAACCAGTAACTCTATTTTGCCATAATATTTTTTTTGGGTCCGACAGAAATGATTTTGATATTTCAGCAAGCATGACATAGCCAATCATTACAATTAAATCAACACTAATTAATGTCGCAGTTAAAATTAAACAAGTAGAAATTTTAAGGGCAGTTAAATCGACAAAAAGTGGTATTAATGCAAGAAAAAAAACGGTGCCTTTGATGTTTGTTATGTTCACAAAAAAACCCTTTAGAATAGAATTCAAGGGGCTAAAAGCTTTGTCTAGGTAGGCTTTAGAAGTAGATATCTGTTCAATTTTTTTAAACCACTGCATAACACCTAGCGCAATTAAGTAAAGCATTCCCAGTATTTTAATTATTGAAAAAATACTTGGAAACTGGTCAATTAATACTCCTAGCCCTAGCAGTAGAAATATAATTTGACTCATTAATCCAAGTTGCAGCCCGATTACTGAAATTATGGATCTCTTCAGTCCATATTGTGTGCCTTGACTTATTGAAAAAATTGCTCCAGGGCCAGGGGATATACTAATAAAAAGTGCAGATGCTAATAGCCCAAGCCAGACAGTTAATTCCATAATTTCATTTAGCTAAAAGGTATTGTTGAAACCTTTCCTAGTCTTTTGCCCCAAGGCGTTTCTATATCTACTTCTGAGTCTATATCATTGAAGCCTTTGTCAAGAGTTGCCATAGCCATATTAATTTTTAGTCTTGGTGAATATGCAGCGCTAGTAACCTTTCCACATACTTTATTACCGCTTTTAACTTGCCATGGACTAGCACAGCCACCAATAAATGCATCACCTTCAATAACAAGGCCGACTAATTTTTTAGTGATGCCTTCAGAGCGTATTCTATGGAGTGCATTTCGACTTAAGTAATCAGCCTCTTTATCGAGCTGACAAAAATTAGCTAAAGGAAGCTCTAGGGGGTTACTATTTATATCCATGTCATTACCCCATGAAAAAAGACCCGACTCAACTCTTTCAATATTATTTGGTGTTCCAGGTTTGATGTCATACTTTTTTCCAGCATTGGCAACAATGTCCCAAAGTTTTTGACCTTGAGAGCCGTCACGAAGATAGAGCTCAAATCCACCTTGCTTACTCCAGCCTGAACGCTGAACAATTAAAGGAATACCTTCTAATTCGCATTCTCTAAAAAAGAAGTACTTAAGGTCTTTAACCCAGTCATCAAAGAGGTCAAGCATCAATGGTAGGTTATTAGGGCCTTGAATCGCTAAAGGAGATACATCCGGCTCACTAATCTGAACATCCCAACCTAGTCCGCAGGCAAGTCCACGAGTCCACAGTAAAACATCACTATCAGCAATCGATAGCCAAAAATGATTTTCAGCCAATCTTAATATTATTGGATCATTTATAATTCCACCATTTTCATCAGTAATAAGGATATATTTTCCTTGACCAATTTGGAGTTTTGAGAGATCTCTAGAAGTAATATATTCAACAAACTTATACGCATCACCACCAATTATTTCAACTTGCCTCTCAGCAGCAACATCCCACATCGTGACGTTATTCATTAAATTCCAGTAGTCAGCCTCTGCACCTTCATAAGAAGTGGGCATAATCATATGGTTGTATAACGTGAAAGTTTTAGCTCCGGCTTTAAGAGTAGCCTCGTAATATGGGGATTTCCTTAAGCGGTCTGAAAGGGTAAAGTTGACATGTCCATCCATTGGGTTCACTCCAAGTTTTAAGTATCATTAATCTTTATAAGAATATTGTCTTGCAAAGATAAAAAATGTATTTTAAACCTTATTTCTTAAATTTTTCAACTATAAAGAGTCTGCAGAAATACCATTCGATTTAAGCCATTCAGCAAACTTTGTCTTTATTTCATTCAGCGATTCATTGTCATTAGCTTCAAAACGTAAAACTAAGCAAGGAGTTGTATTGGAAGCCCTGACAAGCCCCCAACAATTTTCATAGTCGACTCTAACACCATCAATAGTATTAATAGTGGCATCTGGAAAATTAATGTCCGCTGATAATTTATTCATTGCTTCAAATTGCTGACCATGCTTCTCAAAGTTAATATTAATTTCAGGGGTGCTTAGGTTTGCCGGCATTTCATCAAAAATTTCAAAACACGACTTATTGCTCTTAGAGATAATTTCTAATAGCCTAGCTCCAGTATAAAGAGCATCATCAAAGCCATACCAACGCTCCTTAAAGAAAATATGCCCTGACATTTCTCCTGCTAACTCCGCTTTAGTTTCTTTAAGTTTTTGTTTAATAAAGCTGTGACCAGTTCTGGACATAACTGGTTCACCTCCATTTTCAGAAATAAATGCAGGTAAAAGTGAAGTACACTTTACATCAAAAATAATTTTTGCACCTTTATTTCTGCTTAATACATCCTTAGAGTAAAGCATCATTTGCTGATCAGCCCAAATGATTTGACCTCTGTTGTCAACCAATCCTAGCCTATCTCCATCTCCATCAAAAGCAAGACCTAAGTCAGAATTAGTCTCTTTAACTTCTTGGATTAAATCTTGTAAATTTTCGGGTTTAGAGGGATCTGGATGGTGGTTTGGAAACCTGCCATCAACTAAACAAAAGAGTTTGGTGACTTTAACGCCTAATGCTTCAAACAATTGAGGTGCAATGTTACCTGCTACGCCATTGCCACAATCAATGACAATTTTGAGGTCTTTCTCAATTTTGATATCTGACTTAATGGTGTCTATGTAGTTTTGATCGATATTTATAGAGGTTGAGGTTCCAGAGCCAGAAGAAAAATTATTCTCATTAATCCTTCTAAGTAGGTCTTGAATTCTTTCTGCCGAGAGTGTTTCACCTGCGACCATAATTTTTAATCCATTATATTCTGCAGGGTTGTGCGACCCAGTAATCATGACCCCTGACGTTGCTCCTTTGGTGTAAGTTGCAAAATACACAACTGGAGATGGAACCATTCCTATATTCACAACGTGACAGCCACTCTCAATAAGGCCTGAAATCAACGCATCTGATAATTCTGGTCCCGTTAAGCGCCCATCTCTTCCTACAACAACACCTCTTTCACCTTTTTCAATAGATTCGCTACCAACAGCCTTACCTATTAATTTGACAATTTCTGGTGTTAGTTCAGTTTCAACGATACCTCTTATATCGTAGGCTTTGAAGATTGAAGTTGGAATATTCATTAAAATATTTGTAAAGATTTAAGATGCGCTTATTTTAACAAATATTTATTTTAGAAAGCGACAGAAGATTTCTAAGAGAACAAAATAAAAGATTTATTGATAATGCTAGCTAATCAACTTTTCTCAATATCTATAAAGACTTTTCTCTAACCTTAAACTGATGTTTATTAAAGTGATTTTGAGCTAACTTTTTAGGGATAATATCCACAAAAGTTGAATTTCAAACATTTTCTGTTGAATTAAATTATATTTATGTCCCAAAAAGATATTGATCCCCAAGAAACTATTGAGTGGTTAGAGGCCTTTAGATCTGTTGCTAGGTTTGAAGGGCAAGACAGAGCCAAATATATTCTCCAAAAATTAACGGATATGGCCCATGAAGATGGGATGAATTTACCGCAAGGCGTTAATACTGCTTATTTAAATTCAATTCCAGTAGAAAAAGAAACTGAACTTGTTGTTAAGCACAATATTGAGCATCGAATTAAATCTATCATTCGATGGAACGCAATGATCATGGTTGTTAAAGCAAATCAAGTCTCATCCGAGCTTGGAGGTCATATTGCTTCATTTGCTTCTAGCGCTACCTTATATGAAGTTGGTTTCAATCATTTCTATCGAGGGGGTGAATTGGATCAGGGGGCAGACCTAATATTTTTTCAAGGCCATATTGCACCTGGTATATATTCAAGAGCTTTTCTAGAAGGAAGAATTACTGAAAAGCAAATGCTCAACTTTAGGCAGGAGGCTAATCAAGATGGATTGTCATCCTATCCACACCCATGGCTAATGCCAAATTTTTGGCAGTTTCCAACAGTATCTATGGGGTTAGGTCCAATAATGGCGATATTTCAAGCACGTTTTATGAAATACCTTCAGCACCGAGAAATTATTAAAACTGACAAAAGAACCGTTTGGGCATACATAGGGGATGGTGAAACAGATGAGCCTGAGTCTCTTGGGGCTATTTCTTTGGCAGGGCGAGAAAAACTCGACAACCTTATTTTTGTTATTAACTGTAATCTTCAGCGCCTAGATGGACCTGTTCGAGGCAATGGTAAGATCATCCAAGAGCTTGAAGGAATGTTTCGAGGTGCCGGCTGGAATGTCATTAAAGTTATCTGGGGTAGGGGTTGGGATAAGCTAATTGCTAATGACACTTCAGGTCTTTTGAGGCAAAGAATGGAAGAAGTTGTGGATGGAGAGTATCAAGCCTATAAAGCAAAAGATGGTGCTTATGTGCGGAAGCATTTTTTTGGAAAGTACCCTGAAACCCTGAAGCTTGTTGAGCATATGTCTGATGATGAAATTTTTGGGCTTACTCGCGGTGGTCACGATCCAAATAAGGTTTTTCAAGCTTATAAAGCAGCTAAAGAGCATAAGGGACAGCCTACAGTTATTTTGGCAAAAACAGTCAAAGGCTACGGAATGGGTGAGGCTGGTGAAGGACAAAACACTACCCACAGCCAGAAGAAATTAGGTGTTGATGCACTAGTTCGTGTTGCTCAGAGATTTGATATTCCTGTTACTAAAAAAGATGCAGAAGAGCTTAATTTTTATAAGCCTGCTGAAGATAGTGAAGAGCTTAAATATCTTAGAGAGAGGCGTGAAGCTTTGGGCGGATATCTACCCGTTAGAAGTTTTGAGCTGGAGACCTTTAATATACCAAAACTGAACGTTTTTGATCCTTTGCTAAAATCTACTGATGAAAAGGAAATGTCAAGCACAATGGCATTTGTACGCTTTCTGTCGCTATTAATTCGAGATAAAGAGATTGGCCCAAGAGTTGTTCCTATTGTTCCTGATGAGGCGAGAACTTTTGGAATGGAGGGTCTTTTTAGGCAAATGGGCATTTATTCTTCCTCTGGTCAGCTCTATGAGCCAGAAGACTCTGATAAAGTTATGTGGTATAAAGAAGATATTAAAGGCCAGGTTCTTCAAGAAGGCATCAATGAAGCTGGAGCAATTTCTGACTGGATTGCTGCTGCAACATCTTATGCTTCTCATAATGTCACAATGATTCCTTTTTATATTTATTATTCAAAGTTTGGTTTTCAAAGGGTTGGTGATCTGGCTTGGGCTGCTGGAGATATGCAAGCCAAGGGTTTTTTGATGGGTGGTACTGCTGGAAGAACGACGCTTGCTGGTGAAGGTCTTCAGCATCAAGATGGGGATTCATTGATTGTTGCTAATACTATTCCAAATTGTATTTCCTACGATCCAACTTATGCGTATGAATTAGCAGTTATTCTGCGTGAAGGCATGCGCCGAATGTATGAGAATATGGAAAGTGTTTTTTATTACATAACACTTATGAATGAGAACTATATTCATCCTGCTATTCCTAAAGGCGCTGAAGAAGGAATTATTAAGGGAATGTATCCATTAAAAGTAGTAGGAAAATCCAAAATTGAAGTTCAATTATTAGGAAGTGGTGCTATTCTTAGAGAGGTTGAAAAAGCAGCTGATATGCTCTCAAAAGACTGGGGCGTTATGTCCCATGTTTGGAGTGTTACTAGTTTTAATGAGATTACAAGAGAGGCTCAAAAAATTGACCGTGAAAATTTATTTAGTACAAGTAAAAATAAGAAGGTTCCATACATAACGCAGTGCTTAAGCAAATCTTCTGGCCCAGTAATTGCAGCTACAGACTATATGAGAAATTATGCAGAGCAAGTTCGCAAGCATATACCTCTTCATTATGAAGTATTAGGTACAGATGGATTTGGTAGGTCAGATTCTCGTAAAGAGCTTAGATACTTTTTTGAGGTGAATGCAAATTATATTGTTTTTGTAACATTAAAGGCGCTTGTTGATGACGGCTTGCTGGATTTAAAAATAATTAAAAGCGCTATTAAAAAACTTAATATTGATGTTAATAAGTCAAACCCAATGTATACATAAAAAACGATGAATACCAGCGAGTATCTCGAGCAGCTTAGATCAGGCGTTAAGATGGATTTTTCTGACTTTACTAATCTCATTGATCAAGAATACGAATTTTTAAATGTCGCTTTTACAAATAGTGGTCTTGTTAACTCGAAAGAAGAAAACCAAGGCACTGCAAAGGTTTTCTGTTTTGGCTTGATGCACTCTCTTTCTGAATCAGAAACCTTAAGGTGTTTTGGTGAACATTACCACTCAGTTATTGATGAGACTGAAAATCATAATTCCCATTTAAATATTCGCAGCTTCATGAGTAATGGCTGGAAGGGGGTTTTAATCAATCAAAGTGCACTAAAGCCCAAATAGTGGTTTGAGCGTTGATATGACTCAGAGTGCTAAATATAATAATGGTATTTATACTGTCTTTCTTAGTGCCTTCTTAGTGCTCTTTCAGATTGGATTATATTTTGTTTATATCCCTTGGAACGCTGAAAGACTTCAAATATCTGAGGCGGAAATTGGTATTGGCCTTCTAGTTTTTGGCATTGCAAATTTAATAGGTAACCAAACATCTGGGAGATTAATTGTTCCAAAAATTGGAACTAAAAATGCAATTACGATTGGCTTACTTGGTATTTCGTACCTTCCATTACTATTAATACTATCACCAAATTACTTCTGGTTTTTATTAGCTTTTGCACCGTTTGGTTTTTTTGTAGGTTTTTTTAGCCCTTCTGCTCAGTCACAAATATCAATGATTGAAGAGAAGACTTCTAGAGTCATTACGCCTTTATACCACGCTGCATTTAGCCTTGGCTCATTAGCGGGAGCTATTACTGCATTTTTTACAATCAAGTACATCGAAAGTGTAAGTTTAATTTTTTCTATATCTGGATCAATGCTTGTTTTAGGAGCACTAATAATATTTAAGTTTGGACTCTTAAAAACGCTTGAAGATTTAAAGAAAACACCAAGATTTAAATTTCCAAAAAAATCAATACTAATTTTTGGCTTTTTAATGATGATGAATTATGCAACCATGGGCATAATTCTTGATTGGTCTGCTTTATGGCTGACAAAAGATTTATTAGTGCCCCTCTTCTTAGGAGGAGCCGTCATTGTTGCCTTTAATGTTGGTGAGATTTTTGCAAGACTAATCGCTTCAAAAATGATTAATAAATATAGCGAAAAATTAGTTGGTGGTTATTTAAGTATTATTGCAGGCATAATACTTTTTCTATCAATATTAACGTCAAATTTTTATGTAATTATTTTTGGAATGATACTATTCGGTTTTGGCACAGCTAACTTTATAGCAATTATTCTTAGGCAAGCTATCAGGCTGACAGACGAGCCTATATCTTTAACTGTTGCTAATCTTATAACTATGGGATTTGCTGGCTTTATTTTTGGACCAGCATTGGTTGGTTATTTGGCTGAATATATTGGATTGACCTTTAATATGTATCTCTTAAGCTTGGTTTGGGGACTTAATGGCTTAGCCCTTATAGTGATGATGAGGCGAAACCAGGCTATTGTTTAGTAGCTAGAAAACTCATTGCTTTCATATCCTCCCTTAATAAGCTCTAAAATCCTCTCTTTTAAGATAATTTAATCCAAGTTAATAATGTGGCGGCTTGTCATCAAGCACTACAGATTGTTCAGGTTGTGACTCAGATTGACTAATTATCTTTTCATTAGTTTCTTTAATTTGACTAGTGAGTTTTTCAATTTTTTCACCTTGACGGAAAATAACCATATTAAGTTCATCGAGCATATTTTGAAGATATGATATTTTTTCTTCTAGTTCTATTAATTTATTATCTGGCATAATTTATTATATTCAATAAAAAAGCCACCTTTCGGTGGCTTTATTAATTACTTATCAATTAAAGCCTTTCTAGAAAGTTTAATTCTTCCTCGGTCTATTCCAAGAACTTTAACCTCAATTTCTTGACCTTCCTTAAGATGATCTTCAACTTTTTCAACTCTTTCATGTGCAATTTCAGATACATGAAGAAGTCCATCCTGATTAGGCATGATTGTAACAAAAGCACCAAATTCGACTATTTTTGCTACCTTGCCCATATACACTTTGTTTAATTCAGGAACTGCAGTGACATCTTTAACCATCTGAACTGCTTTTTCAAAGCTTTCAGTGTCATTTGCAAAAACATTAACATTTCCTTCATCATCAACATCAACGCTAGCGCCTGATTGGGCAACGATACCTCTAATAGTCTCACCACCTTTACCAATTACATCACGAATCTTATCAGTAGGGATTTTGATAACTTTAGTTTTAGGAGCATTTTTTGATGCAGCATTAGGCTCAGAAATAACTTGGTTCATTTGTCCAAGAATATTAAGTCTTGCTTCTTTGGCTTGCTTAAGTGCAATTGACATAATGTCTTCAGTGATGCCATCAATTTTGATGTCCATTTGAAGTGCATTGATGCCTTTTGCTGTTCCAGCAACTTTAAAGTCCATATCACCAAGGTGATCTTCATCACCAAGAATGTCAGTTAAGACTGTAAAACGATCTTCATCCTTAACAAGACCCATAGCAATTCCAGCAACGGGGGCTTTAATTGGAACGCCTGCATCCATAAGTGAAAGTGAAGAGCCACAGACACTTGCCATAGAGCTAGAACCATTAGATTCAGTTATTTCTGAAACAATGCGGATAGTGTATGGAAATTCTTCAATACTTGGAAGGCAAGCTGCAATTCCTCTGCGTGCCAACCGACCATGGCCAATTTCCCGACGTTTGACGCCCATTACACGACCTGTCTCACCAACACAGTAAGGAGGGAAATTGTAATGAAGCATGAAGTGATCTTCAATACGATCATTTGATTCAAGCTTTTCAATAAGCTGTCCATCTCTTTTTGACCCTAGAGTTGTAACAACAAGGGCTTGGGTTTCACCGCGCGTAAAAAGTGCTGAACCATGGGTATTTTCTAATACACCTGTTTCAATAGCTAGCTCGCGAACCGTTGAACTGTCTCTTCCATCGATCCTTGGCTCACCCTTTAAAATTCGTTCTCTAACAGTTGATTTTTCAATTTTTTTAATATAGTTTTTAACGTCATCAGAGCTTGGTGAATCATCAGCATCACTAATAAATTCTTCAAGGGCAGCGTCTTTAATCTCGCCCATTTTTTCATAACGCTCCATCTTGTCAACAGTCTGATAAGCTTCAGAAATTTTACTTTCGAATTTAGATTTAATTGAAGACAATAGAGATTCATCTTCAGCTGGCGCTTCCCATTCACGAGGAGAGACTCCTAACTCTTTTGCAAATTCAGCAACACTATCAATTACTACTTGAAACTGCTCATGTGCGAACATAACAGCTGCAAGCATTACGTCCTCTGAGAGTTCACTTGCCTCAGATTCAACCATTAATACAGCGTCTTTGGTTCCAGCAACAACCATATCAAGTTCTGAAGTTTTAAGGTCAGAGTATGTTGGGTTAATAATGTAGCTTCCATCTTTGTAACCAACGCGAGCAGCACCAATTGGCCCTTTAAAAGGAACCCCAGCAATTGCCAATGCTGCAGAAGTTCCAAGCATTGCTAAAATATCAGGATCTACATTTTTATTTGCAGAAATAACCTGAATCATAACTTGAACTTCATTCATATAGCCATTTGGAAATAATGGACGAATAGGGCGATCGATTAAGCGAGAAGTTAATGTCTCTTTTTCACTTGGACGCCCTTCTCTTTTAAGAAAGCCACCAGGGATTTTTCCTGCTGCATAAGTCTTTTCAATATAATCTACTGATAATGGAAAAAAAGATTGGCCTGGTTTGGCTTCTTTTGCTCCCACAACGCTAACTAGTACTTGTGTATCATCCATGCTAGCTAAAACAGCTCCATGAGATTGTCGTGCGATTCTGCCTGTTTCAAATGTGATTTGACTGTTGCCAAACGTAAAACTTTTTTGAACTATATTCATGTCCATTGCGTTACTCCAATAAAATAAAAAACGTTTTATGGTTTAACGTAATAAGCTTTATTTAAAACATACCCAATAGGTACGCTTGAGATAAAACTTACCAAAATCCATAAAACAGTTGAATTATCCCCTAATTCTTTTTCTCGAATGTACTAAATTTGCCTGTTCTCATTGAGTATTGATGCTTAGTAAGCTTTAAATAATTAAATCTTAAATTTAAAAACCTTGAATAGTTTTATGTCGATTTTTCGATGAGAGATAACGATACTAATCGCTCTACTAAATCCCTACTTTTATTGCTTAATTGAAGTTTTCTTGTGTTGGAAAAGCTAACGATTAAGTTTTCATCTATATCGCTACAATTAAAGATTTCACCATTAATGAATACTCTCAACTCTTGATTGATAAGTTGGTATGCTATTTTGCATATTGGATGAAGTTGATACAAACCAAGCTCTTCTATCTCTTCTTGAGCATAGTAGGCTCTAATTTCATTAAATTTTTTTTCATCCTCAGGATCAAGCTTGGTTACAAAGCAACCAAAGAAGTCTTCAGGCAGCGTATTAATTTTTAAAAATCTTCTCGATTGCTCAATTACTGATTGAGTAATTTCAGCCGGATTAATATCCACTTCCCATTCTGGATCTTTAAGATAGGCATCAGTCTTATTTTCTGAGAGTTCAAGTGAACTCAGCATTTCATTATTTAGGTAAGATCTGTAGCCAATCGAGAGTGTTATGCATTCATCATCAAGACTTACACCATGATGAGCCACTTTTGGAGGTATGTAGACAATGTCTCCAGGTCCAGCCTCCCAAGTGGTTTCTTTAATAAAATTTTTCATTATTCGAAGTGGAGTATTTTTTAAGTAATTTTCAGGATTGCAATCAATTGTACTTGTTGTCCATTGCCGTCTTCCAAGTCCTTGAAGTAAAAATACATCATAATGATCGTAATGAGGTCCAACGCTTCCACCTAATGCTGCAAAAGATATCATTACGTCATCAAAGCGCCATCTTGGAATAAAATCAAACTCACTAATAATTTGATGAACTTCACTTATGTATCGGTCCACTCCTTGAACCAAAAGAGTCCAATTGTTATTTGGAAGCCGCTCAAAGATTTTTTCATTAAATGGCCCTTCTTTTACATCCCATTTATTCATTGAAATTGATCCAGTCACAATTCTAGATTCAAATTCTTCTTCACAAGAAAGCCCTGCAATTTCCTCGGGAGATAGAGGACTAATAAATTTTGGAAGGGCGTTTTTAATTAGAAGTGGTTTTTTTTGCCAATACTCTTCTAGAAACTGTTTTTTAGAAATTTGGCCGAAATGAATCATTATGCTCCTTTTAAATTGTTGATTAATTATCTATTAACATAAAGCTTGAATACAACAAATTATCTTTATTGGTTGTATATATAATTATTTTTATGATGAAAATTAAACACTTAATTTGTGATGACAAATAAAAATAAATTATCAGCTATTATCGATATAGATAAGCATCCAATTAATAGCTCTATTTATAGGACTGAGTGCAAAAGAAAATTAGATAAAGAAGGGGTGCTTGTTCTTACAGATTTTCTTTTAAAGGGTACAATCAAAACAATTCTTAAAGAGGCTAATAAACAAGAAGATTTAGCTTATTACTGTGTCAACAAACATAATGTTTATTTAGAGCCTTCAGACCCTAGTTTTCAAGACAGTCATCCAAGAAACAAAACCGTGATATCTTCAAAAGGATGTGTTACAGATAATCAGGTTCCAAGTGACTCTTATTTAAGGTTTCTTTATAATTCGAAAAGTTTTAAAGAGTTTCTTTGCGAGGTTTTAAGCGAAAAATCATTATATAAATATGATGACGAATTATCTTCAATAAATATTCATTATGCTAAGGAAGGGCAGGAGCTAGGTTGGCACTTTGATAACTCTTCTTTTGCGATTACATTGTTAATACAAAAGCCCATATCTGGAGGGAGATTTGAGTACATTCGTGATTTTAGAAACTCTTCTAATAATGAAAATAATTACGATCAAGTTTCGCTTTTACTAGATAACAGATGCTCACCTAACAAATTAAAAATGGAAAATGGTTCACTTGTTTTATTTCGAGGTAAAAACGCTATACACCGAGTAACACCGACAGAAGGAGATTTGACAAGAGTGTTATCGGTTTTAGCTTACAATTCTGAGCCTGATGTAAAGCTTTCAGAGTCGGCAAGAATGACTTTTTTTGGAAAATTATATTAAGCATTATGATTAATAATCAAAAAGGTTTGCTGTGTTGTTAAAGTAACTTAACTACTATGCGCTTATTTAATTAAAATACACACTTTTTAAACATTTCTAGTAATTCAATAATGAAAAAGACATTTGAATTGATTCATCCTAAAATTAAACCAGCTAGACTTATCGAGGCAGCTCGGCGTGACGTTAAAAAATATTTAAAGAGAGAGAATAGAAAATTACTTCCTAATGATTTTGATTGTTGGAATTTTGATTGCAAGTTTGGCCCTTCAGAAGAAAAGGCCGAGGTTATTTTATCTTCTGAAATAAGTAAGTGCATTAGTGAGGCAGAAGCAGAGAGCTTGAAATCATTTTATTTAGAGATTCTTGCTAAACCAGGCTACAAGAAAAGTTTTGCTAAGCTTAAGGCTTTAGAAGAAGATTAAAAACTTTTCTCTATTGATGGTAGTTTGGCGCTTCCTTAGTAATTGAAACATCATGAACATGAGATTCTGTCATGCCAGCTGGAGTAACTTGCACGAATTGAACCTTTGTTCTCATGGCTTCAAGATTTTTACAGCCAGTATAACCCATAGATGATCTTATACCTCCGACCATCTGATGAATAATAGGCCGTATAGAGCCTTTGAAAGGGACTCTTCCTTCTATCCCTTCTGGAACTAGTTTTTCAGCTGCAAGTTCGGCTTGAAAGTATCGATCTGACGAGCCATGAGCTTGACCCATTGCACCAATTGAGCCCATGCCCCTATATGCTTTATAAGATCTTCCTTGAAATAGTTCAACCTCTCCAGGTGACTCTTCGGTTCCAGCAAGCATAGAGCCAAGCATAACGCAGTGAGCTCCAGCTGCAAAGGCCTTAGCTGCATCACCAGAGAAACGAACACCTCCATCAGCAATTACTGTCACATTGGTTCCTTTAAGGGCATAAGCAATATCAGAAATTGCGCTAATTTGAGGTACCCCAACACCTGCAACAATTCTAGTTGTGCATATACTTCCTGGCCCAATTCCAACTTTTACACTATCAGCACCGGCTTTAACAAGATCTAAAGCGGCTTCTGCGGTTGCAATGTTTCCAGCAATAATTTCTAAATCAGGAAAGTCTTTTTTTGTTTTGATGACGCGATCAAGTACTCCTTGTGAATGACCATGTGCAGTGTCAATAACTATAACATCGACGCCAGCCTTTACCAGAGCGCTAATACGATCTCCTGTTCCTTTTCCAACACCAACTGCAGCTGCAACAATAAGTCTCTCTAAATCATCCTTTGCAGCTTTAGGAAAGTCACTGGTTTTCTTAATATCACTAACGGTAATCATTCCACCAAGTTTAAATTTTTCATCAGTAACTAAAACCCTTTCAATACGGTGCTTTTGTAGGAGTTTGCGAACAGTTTCCATTGAAGCACCTTCTTTAACTGTAATTAGTGATTCTTGAGGAGTCATTACATTTTCAACTATCTCATCAAGGCGCGTTTCAAATAAAACATCACGACTTGTAATAAGGCCAACTAAGATATTATTTGAGACAACTGGTAGTGCTGAAATGCCGTGCTGAGCTTGAAGAGCAAATACGTCTTTAATGCTAGCAGATGGTTCAATACTAATAGGGTCCCTGATGATTCCAGACTCGAAACGTTTTACTTTTCTTACTTCTCTAGCTTGTGCTTCAATAGACATGTTTTTATGAATCACTCCCATGCCACCTTCTTGGGCAATTGCAATAGCAAGTTTTCCCTCAGTAACTGTGTCCATTGCAGCAGAGATGATAGGTATATTTAATGTAATTTGGCTTGTGAGCTTTGATGTTAAGTCAACTTCTTTTGGAAGTACTTCAGAGTGAGCTGGGACTAGTAATATGTCATCAAAGGTGAGCGCTTTTTTTAATTCCTTCATTTAGTTCTCCTAATTTATTAGTACCGCCTTCTATTAAGAAGGTTAGGGATGATAAAACCAACTATCATTCCAAAGAAAAGTACTATTGCACCAACTATGAACCAATTTCTAGAGCTGGTGTCTTTTTGAATTTGAGTATTATTTTGAGCTAATTGAAGCTCTGTTTTTAGTTGAAGTTTTTCTTGAATATGTTTTTCATTTTCATGCTCTAGCTTTAGGGCATCTTGATAAATTTGTTCAATATGCTCCTTTTCAGCCTGCGACTTTGAACTCTGAATGACTAAGTTTGTATTTTCTTGTTTCAAAGTTAAAAGTTCGGTCTCTAAAACTTCCTTTTCACTAGAAAGTTTGGATATTAATAGTTTGTTAGCGTTATGAGTTCTTGTGAGCTTTTTAAGCTCCTCACGCGCAGGAGGCTCATTTGATATATAAAACGATTTAATCCATCCAATAGTTTCATCAAATTGAACTTGAGCCCATCCATCTTCAGTACTTTGCAATAAAGAAAGTTCGGTTCCAGATGGAAGAAGACGAATAATATTTTCACCAAAGTTTTGATCCGCTCTTATAGGGATATCTAGTTGGTCGGTAATGTAGACGAAGGATTCTGCGCTAACTTTAAAAGCTAGGAGAATTAGAGTCAAT
This sequence comes from Candidatus Pseudothioglobus aerophilus, assembly GCA_014384565.1. GTDB lineage: Bacteria > Pseudomonadota > Gammaproteobacteria > PS1 > Pseudothioglobaceae > Pseudothioglobus > Pseudothioglobus aerophilus. The sequence continues at coordinate 21,966 of JACNFO010000060.1, read as the reverse complement.
ATTATTACTTTATATTTATTCATATTTGATTTTATCAGTATTCTATCAAAATGAAATTCCTAAAAATGTTTTTTCCATGATTTTTCAATGAATTACACTGTATGTCATAGTAAAGAAATTTTTTCAAGTTGCGACTCCATGTCTTGCAATGCCTTTTTAACAGTAGCAAGTTTGTCTTGCTCTTTTTGAACTACAGATTCAGGGGCACCGCTTATAAATTTCTTGTTATTTAGCTTTCCTGAGAATTGAGCTTTAAGTTTTATTAATTTATTAATTTCTTTATTAAGTCTATCTTTTTCAGCATCTTTGTCGATAAGGCCTGCTAAGGGAATTAAAATTTTCATTTCTCCCACTAGTGCAATTGCAGACTCAGGCTCTTCTTTATCAACTTCTATTAGTTCAATGCTGTCTAATTTAGCTAGCGTAAAGATAATTGATTTGTTATTTTCAATGTAATCTTTGTCTTTGGAATTAAAGCTCTTGATAAAGCATTGCAAAGGCTTTCCAGGAGAAATATTCATTTCGCCTCTGATTTTTCTAATCCCTAAAATAAATTCTTTCAGCCATTCGATCTCAGATTCTGCATCATTATTAAAAAGAGTCCTCTCAGGCGCAGGAAAGGACTGTGAAATAAGCTTTTCATCAGAGCTACTAAGAAGCTTTTGAGATTGTTCAAAAATTTCTTCTGTGATAAAAGGAATTATTGGGTGCAGTAAGATTAAAGTTTCTGAGAGAACTTTCAAAAGAGTCGCTTCACAGCCTTGTTTTGTCTTATTATTTTCTAGCAGTGGCTTTGAGAGCTCTAAGTACCAGTCACAATAATCATGCCAAACAAATTCATATAGAGTTTGACTCATCAAATCTAATCGATAATCAGCCAAATGTTTTTCAACTTCAATTTTTGTGTGCTGAAGCCTGGACAGTATCCATTTATCTTGACTAGACAACACAGCGTTAACATTAATTGATTTAGATTCAAGATTTATCAGGACAAAGCGTGAAGCATTCCAAAGTTTATTACAAAAATTTCGATAGCCCTCAACCCTTTTTAGATCAAATTTAATATCTCGACCAAATGATGCTAAAGCAGCAAAGGTAAAACGTATTGCATCAGTTCCAAAGGCAGGAATACCATCAGGAAACTCTTTTTTAGTTTGCTTTTGAATTTTTTCAGCTAATTTTGGTTGCATCATTCCTTGAGTTCTTTTCTCAAGAAGGTCGTTAAGTGAGATACCATCAATCAAGTCAATAGGATCTAATACATTGCCCTTAGATTTGCTCATTTTTTGGCCATTGCCGTCCTTAATAAGACCGGTAATATAAATATCTTTGAAGGGCACGTCTTTAGCAAATTTTAGCCCAAACATAATCATACGAGCTACCCAGAAAAATATGATATCAAAGCCAGTAACAAGAACACTAGTTGGATAAAAGCGAGATAATTCAGGGGTTTTCTCTGGCCACCCTAGAGTAGAAAAAGGCCATAATGCAGAAGAGAACCAAGTATCTAAAACATCTTCATCTTGCTCTAAATCAATTCCAACTCCAGCCTGAGCCTGAGCTTCTTCAAGATTGTTTGCCACGTAGAGATTTCCTTCCTTGTCATACCAAGCAGGTATTCGGTGTCCCCACCAAATTTGACGGGAAATACACCAATCTTCGATATTGTCCATCCAATTAAAATAAGTTTTATTCCAGTTTTCAGGAACAAATCGAATATCGCCGTTTTTTACAGCATCTATAGCAGGCCCTGCTAAAGGCTTAACTTTAACAAACCATTGGTCAGTCATGTAGGGCTCAATAATGCTATTAGTTCTGTCACCCCTTGGAACCATAAGAGTGTGCGGATCAATCTTTTCAATTAAATTTTGACTTTCAAGGTCTTTAACAACCTCTTTGCGCGCATCAAAACGGTCAAGCCCTTGATATTTATCAGGAGCGTTAATGTTTATGCTGGCATCATCAGTTAATATATTGATAATTTCAAGGCTATGTCTTTGTCCAATTTCATAGTCATTAAAATCATGAGCAGGAGTAATTTTTACGCACCCTGTTCCAAATTCCATATCTACATAGTCGTCAGCAATAATTGGAATTCTTCTGTCAGAAAGAGGAAGGTTTATAAATTTCCCAATAAGATGCTGGTAACGAGTATCTTCGGGATGAATTGCAACAGCTGTGTCTCCAAGCATGGTTTCTGGTCTTGTTGTAGCAATAACTAGGACTTCATCAGATTCTGCAACTTGATATCTGATATGCCATAAAAAACCTTGCTCCTCAGTGCTGATGACTTCCAAGTCAGATACTGCAGTTAAAAGAACAGGATCCCAGTTGACCAGTCTTTTTCCTCGGTAGATTAAGCCTTCATTATAAAGGTCAATAAACACTTTTTGAACTGCCTTAGATAGAGGTTCATCCATTGTAAAACGTTCTCGCTCCCAGTCAACTGAAGCACCTAAACGCCTCATTTGGGAAGTTATAGTGCCGCCAGATTTAGACTTCCAGTCCCAAATTTTTTCAGTAAATTTCTCACGGCCTAGATCATGCCTGGAAATATTCTCAAGTCCAAGCTGTCTTTCGACTACCATTTGAGTTGCAATGCCCGCATGATCTGTGCCAGGCTGCCACAACGTTTGTTTGCCTTTGCTTCGATTATATCGAGTATATACATCCATAATTGTGTGCTGAAAAGCATGGCCCATATGAAGGCTACCAGTTACATTTGGGGGAGGGAGGACGATGCTGTATGAATCTTTACTAGCTGAATTTGCTTTTGAAGAGAAGAGGTCGCCTTGTTCCCATAAATCACGATATTTTTGTTCGATTAGCTCTGGGTTGTATGTTTTTTCCATGAAGGCGAGGTGTCAGATATAACTGACATATTATACAATAATTAGTTGAGTCAAAATAAGGCTTTAAGGGCTAGTTAATCGTAATCCTTCCGGCCTGAAAGAGCATGTGCAATTGTATTAATATCTGTGTATTCAAGCTCACCTCCGAGTGGTATTCCGTGAGCAATTCTAGTGGTTTTTACTTGATATTTTTTAGCTAAATTATGAATATAATGAGCAGTTACTTCACCTTCAATTGTTGCGTTAGTTGCTAAAATTACTTCACTAACATCACTTTTACTAAGAAGTTCTTCTAATTCATTTAAACCTAGTTCAGCTGCGCCAATGCCATCGATTGGAGAAAGATAGCCACTAAGCACAAAATACTTCCCAGTATAGACACCACTCTGCTCGATAACATGAATATCTGATGGGGTTTCAACAATACATAGCTGAGAATTGTCTCGTGAAATATTAGAGCAGATTTCACAAATATTTTTTTCAGTCAAAGTTCGGCATTTTTCACAGTTTTTAACATTTTCCATTGCGTCTTTTAGAGCTCTGGCGATTTCTAACCCTCCTGGCCTATCCCTTTCTAAAAGATGGTAAATAAATCTTTGGGCAGTCTTTGATCCAACACCTGGTAATTTACTGAAGGCTTTGTTAAGTTTTTCAATCATAGTTATTATTTAGTAGATAGCTAAAAAGGAAGATTTAAACCACCGGTCACGTTTTTCATTTTATCTTTAGACGCATTATTGACTTTTAAAGACGCATCATTAAAGGCTAACATAATTAAATCTTCGAGCATTTCTTTGTCTGTTAATAGCGAATTATCTATATTGATGTTGGCAACTTTATATTCTCCATTTAATATAATTTTAATAGAGCCAGATGCTGAATTGCCCTCACAAGTCATTAATTTAATTTCTTCTTGTGCAGTCTTCATATCTTCTTGCATTTGCTTTGCTTTTTGCATCATTCCTGCCATTCCACCTTTAAACATTATCGGACTCCTTTATAGATTTAATAGACTTTACATCTACTTGAGAGTTAAATACCTCTTGAAGCTCTTTTAGTCCATCATCATTTAAAAATTCACTTTCTGTTTGTTTACGTTTTTCTTCACTTTTTATAGACTCCTTTTGAGATAAGGAGCTCCCATTAGTTGAGCCTGGATTGATAACCAGTGTTATTTGAGGATAGGCTTCATTAAGTGTTTTTTCAATTGAGCTTTGGGTGTTTTGCGTAAGTAAATTAACAAAGTCATCACTTAACGTGAGCGAAAGAACATGGTCTATAAGAGAGTCAAATACTGTATTTTTAACAAGCATTTTTGCAGCACCAGTAAAGCCTAACTCAGTAATTATTTTTTCCCAGTCACCTTGAGATTTTACGTTGAGTAGGTTTTCTATTGCTTGAATGCTTTCTCCCATCACTTTGATTGGCAACTTGTCTTTAGTCAGAGAGTTGCCTTGAATTTTTTCTTTAGGAGGTTCTTTGTTAATGCTATTGCTACTTTGAGATGATTTCAGAGTTTTTTTTTCAGCCTGAGTATCAGGATGAAATGCAATCATTCTTAAAAGAGTCATTTCAAGTCCAATTTGCTCACTTGGAGAGTGACGCATATCTTTTTGGCCATTAATTGCAATCTGATAATAAAGCTGCAAATCTTGTGCTGAAATAGTACTTGCAAGTTCAATTATTTCTGAAGATACTTGCTTAACATCATCAATCACCTGAGTTGTTGCAATTTTATGAAACAGCGAAGTCAAATCATTAAGAGTATTAGTTAGATTTTCCCCTTTATGTGCAAGCTCTTTTATAAACAATAAAACCTCTTGAGCATTTCTATTGATAACCATTGTGGCAAGCTGAACAATTTCATTGTGACTAACGAGTCCAAGCATTGCTTTGAGATCATCCTCTTTAACAGTCCCATTTCCATAGGATATTGATTGATCTAAAAGGCTAAGAGCATCTCGCATTGACCCATTTCCAAAATCAGCAATCTTAGATAGTGCTTCATCTTCAAATTTAAGATTTTCTGCGCCCATAATAAATTTAAGATGATTAAAAATTTCATCATGAGAAAGCTTATTTAAGTTAAATTGAAGGCAGCGAGATAGAATGGTAATTGGTAATTTTTTTGGATCAGTGGTTGCCAGTAAAAATTTAATATGTTTTGGCGGCTCCTCTAAGGTTTTTAAAAGCGCATTAAAGCTACTTTTAGAAAGCATATGAACCTCATCAATGAGGTAAATTTTATATAGGTTTTTAGTGGGGGTGTATTGAGCATTTTCAAGAATTTCTCTCATATTATCAACGCCAGTATGAGATGCGGCATCAAGTTCAATGAGGTCCACAGATTGTCCTTTATCAATTTCTACACAAGTTTCACATTTTCCACATGGTTTAGAGCTTACACCATTTTCACAGTTGACTGATTTCGCAAAAATTCTTGCAATAGTTGTTTTACCAACACCTCGAGTACCAGTAAACAAAAATCCATGGTGAAGATTATTGTTGTCAAGGGCATTTACAAGAGTTCTTACAGTATGAGATTGACCGACAAGCTCTTTAAAGTTATGAGGCCTGTATTTTCTTGCTAAAACTTCGTAGTGTTCGCGCATTACTTATTATTGTATTATATTTAAAGTGGCGCCGAGAATAGAGTCCAACACATAAAAGAATTATTACCGTTGCTCCCTTCCAGGCCTGGCGGGGTTCATAACTATTTATTGTCGGCATACCCTCGACACCATTTTTAATTTTACTTGAATTGGTTATTCTAATTATTTAATATTCGATCTTTAGAATAATTTAGTTGATTTTTAAGAGATTTATGATTATCTTATATTTAGGCTGTTTTTAAGAGCTGATATTGGTCATAAATTAATGACCATATTGGCCCAGCAAGGCCAGTATTAATAATATTATTATCAATTAAGGTGATGGGAAGAATTTCTCTAGTTGAGCTAGTAATCCAGACTTCATCAGCTTCCATTAATTGCTTTTTACTAGATAGAGTTTCGTTAACTTTAATGTCAAGTTTTTTAGCAAGGGTAATAGTAATATCTCGAGTAATACCTGGAAGAATGTTTCGTCCTTTTGGGTGCGTGTAAATGCAGTTATCTTTTACAATAAAGACATTAGAGCTAGAGGCCTCTGTAACAACGCCATCTCGCAGGAGAATTGCCTCTTCTGCATTGTTTTCTTTAGCCTCTTGAGCATAAAGGGTGTTTGCCAAAAGTGATGTTGCCTTAGTATTACTTTTTAGCCACCTTATATCTTCTCTTGTGATAGCTGATTTGCCTTTAAAAAGAGAATTTTTCTCTCTAGGTCCAATCAAACTTGATTGAATGTATATAGTTGGATCTAATTCATCATAGGTATGTTTTCTGTTCTGATCACAGCCCCTTGATATTTGTAAATAAATTGCTTGATTAGCATTTTTAATATTAAAGGATATTATTTTTTTTATTAGGCTTTTCCAGTCATCGTTGCTATGGGGGTTTTTAATGTTTATGGCATCAAGTCCGTCTTGAAGTCTCGAAAGATGTGCTTCAAAACCAATGATTTTTTTGTTATAGACTGGAAATACCTCATAAACACCATCTCCAAAGAGGAAGCCTCTATCCATTACTGATATAAATGCTTTTTCTTTTGGAATAAAATTACCGTTTAGATATACCATTTATGTTATCTAAACATAAGCTTAATCGTGTCAATCATTTTAGTAAAGATACCACCTTCAGTTGCATCTTCAAGGGCAATAAGTGGGAGGGTTGCAATATCTTCATCACTGAAGCTTATTACGAGGGTTCCTACTTGATCTCCTTTATTAATTGGTGCAATTAAGTCACCAGAAAGATTAATGGTTTGGGTGGTATATTTGAATTGGTTTCGCGGTAATGTCAAAAAACTTGTGTCAGAAACTCCTACCTTAATATTTGCCTGTTTTGATTTATACACAGAAACCTGATGAGAAATATCATTGACCGATTGCGTCTCGAAAAAACGGAATCCATAGTCTAAAAGTTTTTCTGTTTCAGCGGTGCGAATGTCAGGGCTTTCTGAGCCAAGAACAACTGAGATAAGTCTCATACCAACTCTATTTGCACTTGTGACTAGGCAGTATCCCGCTTTTGTAGTCCAGCCAGTTTTTAATCCATCGACAGTGCTATCCCTTGATAAAAGTTTGTTTCTATTAGGCTGGGTGATATTATTATATGTAAATTCTTTCTGGCTATACCATTTGTAATAATCTGGAAAATCTCTAATCATCGCACTTGAAAGGATCGCCATATCTTTTGCAGACGTGTATTGGTTATCATGCGGTAGTCCTGAGGAATTTTCAAAGTTAGAATTTTTCATTCCAATTTGCTGCGCATAGTCATTCATAAACAGAACAAACGTACCTTCTGAACCTGCTACATGCTCAGCTAAAGCAACAGAAGCATCATTTCCAGACTGAATTATCATTCCTTTAAGCAAGTCTTCAAGTTTGATCATTTTTCCAACTTCTATAAAACTTCTTGATCCACCAGTTTTCCATGCCTTTTCACTAATTTTTACCTCTTCATCGAGAGTAATAAATCCCTCTTTAAGCCTTTTAAAGATGACATATGAAGTCATGAGTTTTGTAAGGCTTGCAGGGGACCTCATTTCGTTTTCATTATGTGACGCAAGAATTTTTCCAGAATTGTGATCCATTACGACGAAAGCTTCTGCAGCTATTGCAGGAGCATCAGGAATATAAAAACGAGGCTCTTCAGCATTTACGTGTGTTAAAAATGGTATTAAAAAGGCTGATTTAAGGAGCAGAGTAAAAGAATTGATTTTCATAAGGTTATTTTTTAATTAATTATTTAAAGTTTTAAATTGGAAAAAATTATTGTTTAAGTTATGTATTTAATTATAACTAGTTACTGTAAATACCTTGGGCCTTTATGTTTATGAATTGACATAATAATACCAAAACTTGCCATAAGAGTTATAAGTGATGAGCCTCCATAACTTATTAGAGGGAGGGGGACTCCAACGACAGGAAGGAGGCCTGAAACCATACCAATATTAACAAAAATATATGTAAAAAATACAAATGTTAGGCTAGCGCCCAATAGTCTCGAAAAGTTATCTTCACATCTTAGAGATAAGATAAGGCAGCGATAAATTATCAGAGAGTAGATTATTATTAACAATAAAACTCCAAGAAATCCAAGCTCTTCTGCTAAAACTGAAAAAATAAAATCAGTAGATTGCTCAGGAACAAAGTCAAGTTGTGATTGGGAGCCCTTTGCAATGCCTTTACCCGTAAAGCCTCCCGAGCCAATTGCAATTTTTGACTGAATGATGTGATAGCCAGAGCCTAATGGATCAGACTCTGGATTAAATAGAGTTAGAATCCTTCTTTTCTGATAAGCGATCAAAAAATAATTCCATGCTAAAAATAAGGAGCCACCCAATAAGCTTGAAAGAAGCAAAAGGTTTAGCCATTTGTTTTTTAATAACATCACTCTTACGCCGGAAAAAAATAAAACATAAACCCCTGATGCACCTATTAATAAAGAGGTTCCCAGATCGGGCTGCCTAGCAATAAGAAGAACAACTAGTCCAATAGTCACCATTGAAATTGCGACTGGAAGAGGCCGAGGAGGTAAAGTTTTTTCACTTAAGATTGCAGCAATTGTCATTGGCACAATAATCTTCATCAATTCTGAAGGTTGAAATCTGACTAGTCCAAGATCTAGCCATCTCTGAGCGCCTCCTCCAGAGCTGCCAAAAAAAAGAACTAATATCAGTAGAAAAATACCAAGAATCATTAGTATGGGGGATGATCGAAGCATAAGAATTGGGGGTATTTGAGCAATTACCAACATTACTGATGTTGCTAGAGCAAGATGAACTAATTGACGATAAACTAGGTTTAAGGAGCCACCAGAGCTACTGTAAAGAATTAGAAGTCCAAGAGAAGATAGTAAGATTATTAATATTAATAGAGGCGTATCAATTTTAAAAAACTTATAAAACTTGCTTATTGTTTTGTATAAATAAGAAATCATAAAATTAATAAGCCAACTTTCCTTAAGTCTCCAAGAAGTAAATTAAAACTTGAGCATGCAGAGGTGTTATTCATACATTCAACACTTAAGTTAATTTCTGATAATGAAATTTGCTGCTTTGGAGATAGAAAAATTGGGCTGCTGCCAGTTCCAATTATTAAAAGATCAATTGACTCTTTTGATAAAAGTGGAAATAGAAATTCTTTATTAATTTCATCTAAGTTTAAAGCTGATAGCTCCTTTGATTCATTTGTAGAGATAAAACAAGGCTTTTTTAACTTTGAATGGGAGAGGGTAATTGTTAAATCATCGTATGAAATAATGGTATTTTGATTAGCATTTTGCTGAGTAAATTCCATTAATATACTTTTCTATTTGAGTGTTGAGATATTATAACAGTGTAAAATTAGCTTATCATTTGATTTGGTAGGTTAATAGTATTAATCAATCTATCAATGAATGAACTACTAGTTCTAATGATATTTAAATCTACAATTCTTAAAAAATAAATGAAATCAAGATTTGCTCCTTCCCCAACTGGTTATTTACATATTGGCGGCGCTAGAACTGCTCTTTTCGCATGGTTATGGGCAAAAAAAAATAATAGTAAATTTGTTCTTAGAATCGAAGACACTGATAAGGAGCGCTCAACTCAAGCCTCGGTTGATGCAATTTTGGAGGGGATGGACTGGCTGGGCTTAGATTATGATGAAGGGCCAATTTATCAGAGTGATAGAACTGTTCGCTATAGTGAAGTTATCTCTGAATTACTTATAATGGGCAAGGCGTATTATTGTGACTGCTCTATGGAGCGATTAGAGTTAATGCGAGAAGAGCAAATTGCAAAAAAAGAAAAACCTAAGTACGATCGATGTTGTCGAGACAAAGGGTTAAAAAATGGCGTTATTAGATTTCTTAATCCAGTTGATGGTAACGTAAACTTTAGCGATTACGTTAAAGGTGAGATAAGTATTTCTAATTCTGAGTTAGATGACTTAATTATCTCAAGGTCAGACGGCTCTCCAACCTACAATTTGACGGTTGTTGTTGATGATCACGATATGGCGATAGAGTGCGTTATCAGGGGTGATGATCATATTAACAATACTCCTAAGCAAATTAACCTTTACGAGGCTATGGGGTGGTCTGCACCTAAATTTGCTCATGTACCAATGATTTTGGGATCAGATGGATCACGCTTATCAAAAAGGCATGGAGCCCTTAATTTATTATCCTACAGGGATAAAGGCTTATTACCTCATGCGCTTCTTAATTACATTGTTAGGTTGGGTTGGTCGCATGGAGATCAAGAAATATTTTCAGTTGATGAAATGATTAATCTTTTTGAGCTGAGTAGTATTAACAATTCACCAGCCAGCTTTAATCAAGAAAAGCTTGAGTGGATTAACCAGTCTCATATAAAAACAACTGAGGTCAGTGAGCTTGCCGCTAGCCTTAAATGGCATTTGGATCAATTAAGCATTGAAATAGATAATGGACCTAATCTTAATGAAGTTATTGATGCTCTCAGAGATCGCTTTAAATCCCTAGTCGATATGGCGCAAAGCTGCACCATGTTTTATAATGACTTTAAAGAGTTTGATGTAATACAAGCAAATAAAGTATTTACTAAAGAATCAAAATCAGTATTAGTTGATTTATTGACTAACTTAAACGATATAAACTCCTGGACAGCTGAGAATATTCATTCTACTATTAAAGGTATTTGTGAAGCTAGAAATATTGGTTTTGGTAAGGTAGGGCAGCCATTTAGACTTGCTATTAGTGGTGATGGCAAAGCGGGAAGCGTTGATATAAGCGCGCAACTTGTTGGTAAATCCAGAACCTTGCGTAGAATACAACTGGCTATAGATTATATTGATAATATTAATTCTTAATCTTGTTCTAAGATATTTAAAAAAAGTATAAATGCTTTCAAATTTCTTTCAAATATTTTTACTCATTTCGCCAGTATTTATTCTGATAATTCTAGGCAATATACTAAGAAGAGTTGGGGTTCCTGATATATCTTTTTGGGACGTTAATGACAAGCTTGTTTATTGGGTTCTAATTCCATCTCTTTTATTTCACCACATGTCTCAAATTCACTTATCTTCATCAATGATTTATAGTTATGGGGTGGTTATACTTTCTGGGTTATTTATTGTAACGATAGTGTCAGTTCTGATGGGAAAGCTGCTTGGATATTCCCCCGAGTCTTGGTCATCAATCTTGCAGGGCGCTGCAAGGCATAATGCGTTTATAGCCCTTGCAATCGCAGGAAGCCTTTTTGGGGATGAGGGCTTGGCAATTGGAGCTGTATTTATGCTTTTATATGTTCCTAGCATCAATATTGTTGTTATATCTATTATGGTCTCTAACTTAAAGCAGCCTGGACATGCTGACACCTCTCAAGGAATAGCCAATATATTTATAGAATTGATAAAAAACCCATTTATACTTGCAATGATTGCTGGTTTATTTGTATCCTTAATTGAGTCAGACAAACTAATTATTGTTTATGAAACTTCAAGCCTTTTGGGCTCAGCAGCTCTACCAATAATGCTTCTAACTATTGGCGCAAAGATTAAAGTAAGAGATCTTGCTTTAAAAATTACTCCAATTGTTATTTCTAATTCCCTCAAATTGATAGTATTTCCTTTAATCGCTTATTTTGTTGCAACATTTTTAGGGTTAAGCCAGTTAGAGGTGGTTGTTGCAGTAATCTTTGCATCTGTCCCAACTGCCGCATCATCCCATGCATTAGCGAAACAATTTGGTGGAGATGAGCAGTTGATGACAAGTATTGTTACTACGCAAGTTGCTTTATCATTCATTACAATCCCAGTAATACTTGCCTTTATAACTTAGCTATAACAAACCACTGAATATTAACTATTTTTCCTATGTGATAATCTTTTTTAAAAAAATAGTTTTTATGTCAAGAAGTGTTATAATAGGTGAAAATTAGCTCGATTCAATTTTTTTACCTTTCCAACTTTTTAATACATGAACGACAAAATTAAAGTAGTCAGTGACGCTTCGTTTGAGGCTGATGTAGTAAGCTCAGCTCAACCTGTTTTAGTAGATTTTTGGGCCGAATGGTGTGGACCATGTAAGGCTTTAGCTCCTATTCTTGATGAAATTGCTGATGAATATGAAGGACGAATCACAATAGCAAAAGTCAATGTTGACGAAAATACCCAATTACCACCTAAGTATGGCATAAGAGGTATTCCAACGATGCTTCTTTTTAAAGATGGTGCAGTTCACGCAACAAAGGTCGGTGCTCTTTCTAAGGCAAACTTAAACGCATTTTTGGACTCTAATATTTAATAACATCATTTAACTACATATAAAAAATTCTTTAAATCAATCTCCCTCTTTAAAATTCAAACTAATACTCCCTCACTTGCCCTCGGCAATATGCCAATCCCCTCTAATTACTTTAAAAAATCTATATGAAACTATCAGAACTTAAAATTAAGACTCCTGCTGAGCTTCTAGAACTAGCTCAATCTCTTGGTATCGAAAATATATCAAGGGCAAAAAAACAAACTTTAATTTTTGCAATTCTAAAACATAAAGCAGATAACGATGAAGAGGTTCTAGGAGACGGTGTTTTAGATATTTTACAAGAGGGCTATGGTTTCCTTAGGTCTTCAAATGACTCTTATGTATCTGGCCCTGATGATATTTACGTGTCGCCAAATCAAATCAGACGTTTTAATTTATTAACTGGTGACGTTGTTACTGGAAAAATTAGATCTCCAAAAAAAGGTGAAAAGTATTTTGCTTTAGTTAAAGTTTCTGAGGTAAATGAAGATTCTCCAGAGAGCGTTAGAAATCGTATACCTTTTTCTTCATTAACACCATTGCATCCTAATGAAAGATTAGGTCTTGAGTTAGGTAACGGGGGTACAGAGGATATAACTGCTAGAGTGATTGACTTAGTTGCCCCTATTGGAAAAGGACAAAGAGGATTATTAGTGGCCCCTCCAAAGGCTGGAAAAACTATGATTTTGCAAAATATTGCATCATCGATTGCTGTTAATCATCCTGAGTGCGAATTGATTGTTTTATTAATTGATGAGAGGCCAGAAGAGGTTACAGAGATGGAGCGAACTGTTAGAGGTGAGGTTATTTCTTCTACTTTTGATGAGCCTGCGAAAAGACACGTTCAAATTGCTGAAATTGTTATTGAGAAAGCTAAAAGAAGAGCAGAGCAAGGCAAAGATGTTATTATCTTACTTGATTCTATAACACGTCTTGCAAGAGCTTATAATACTGTCGCTCCTTCTTCTGGAAAGGTTTTAACTGGTGGTGTTGATGCAAATGCTTTGCAAAGACCAAAGCGCTTTTTTGGTGCTGCAAGAAATATTGAAAATGGGGGTAGCATTACTATAATTGCTACTGCGTTAGTTGAAACTGGCTCTAAAATGGACGAAGTCATCTATCAAGAATTCAAAGGCACAGGTAATATGGAGCTGCATCTTGAGAGAAGGCTGTCTGAAAAACGAATATTCCCTGCTATTAATATAAACGCCTCAGGAACTCGTCGTGAAGAACTTATGACAGATGAACAAGAACTTCAAAAAATGTGGATTTTAAGAAAAATTCTCCACCCTATGGATACTGTTGAGGCTGCAGAGTTTTTAATTGAAAGGCTGAGATTTTCTAAAACAAATGATGAGTTTTTTGACTCAATGAAGCAAAAGAAGTAATTTCAATTAGCTGTTGAGATTATTTTATAATTATCAGTATGCTGCTTAAGTTTTTCAAATTTAAAAACACTATAATTTCCAGGTACTTACTGAGCAATTTATTTATATTTTTTATTGCGATCACTTTTATAATTGGACTTATAGTATTTGGTAATCAGTTTGTTCTAACTGTTCAAGAGAGTGTATCCCTTGGAATTCCTATTCAAGAGTTAATGCCACTAATCGGCTTTAACATGCTAAGAGATATCCCAATAATATTAACCTTATCCCTTTTTCTAGCTATTATTATTGCTATATCTCAGCTCTATAAAAACTCAGAGGCAGTGGTAATGAATTCTATTGGACTTGGTGATAGAGCTTTTATGAACTTAATTAAACCAATCGTTTTTTTTACTTTTATTGTTATTTTTTATTTAACTATATTCGCAGTTCCATGGGCCAAGCAGCAGAAAAGTTATGCTGAATCTGAAACGGTTAATGCATCAGAATTTTCATTTATTACAGAAGGAAAGTTTGAGAGCTTTAAAAATGGCGAGATTGTCTTTTATGCCTCTGAATCAAAAGTAAGTGACATCGTTGGTGAGCAAAATATGGAAGAAGTATTTATTTATGCGTTGGATGATGAGAGTCCAGTAGTTGTTCTCGCTTCAGATGCAAAGAAATATACCGATCAAATAAATGGCAGTATATATCTTCGACTTCAGAATGGTACGAGGTATGAGGGATTACCTGGCGATAAAAATATTAATATTCTTAATTTTGAGAAATATGATTTGGAGATAGTTTCAGGAGATATTCAAAAATCTATAGCGAGTTTTTCTGAAATAGAAGAGAGAAATACAATAGATCTATTAAGAGAAGGCGGAGTTAATGCAAATGCAGAGATTCAATGGAGAATTTCCCAGCCTATTTCAGTTTTAATCCTTTCTATATTTGGTGTTTTTCTAGGAAAATCACCTCCAAGAACTGGCAAAGGAATTAATCTCATATTTGGAATAATTATTTTCATGCTATACAACAACGCCTTGTTAGTTGCGAAAAGTGCAATTGAGAGTGGCCAACTAAGCCCATTAATCGGTATGTGGAGTATTCACTTACTATTATTACTATTTTTAATAATTTTTTATCAATTTAGACAAGGCAAAGTTGCTTACTTTATTGATAAAATACCCTTTTTTAATATTAAAGAGAAAAGCCATGTCTAGCTCACCAAGTAAAATTTTAGAAGTTTTTGATAATCCTAATAGTGAAAGAGATTTTGTAATTCGCATTGATTCATCAGAATTTACATGCCTTTGCCCTTTGACTGGACAACCAGATTTTGCAGATATCCATATAGAGTATATAGCTGATAATTTTTGTGTTGAACTTAAAGCTCTAAAAAATTATTTTTGGTCCTACAGGAATGAGGGTGCTTTTCATGAAGCCGTTACTAATAAAATTCTTGATGATCTAGTTGAAGCGATGGATCCTCGTTTTATAAGATTAAAAGCTATTTTTAATGTTAGAGGTGGGGTTTATACAAATATTGAATGTGAGCATAGAAAAGATGGCTGGAAGCCTAGAGAAGTTGTAAGCTTATGACCCCAGTTCGTCAGACTGTTAAATTTGACAAAAATTTACTTGATAAAGATGCTGTGAAGGTTGTTCAGATTCTAATTAAAGCTGGGTATGATGCTTATTTAGTTGGTGGATGTATACGCGATTTATTGTTAGGCTATGAGCCTAAAGATTTCGATATTGCTACAAATGCAACCCCAGAGCAAGTCCACAAAACTTTTAAACGCTCAAGAATTATTGGAAGGCGCTTTAGATTAGTTCATATAATGTTTTCTGCAAGAAAATTTATTGAAGTAGCTACTTTTCGCGCGGGTAGGGTTAAAACTTCTAATAGTGGCGTGGTTGTTCGGGATAACTTTTATGGGTCATTGGAAGATGATGTATTCAGAAGGGATTTTACTGTTAATGGTCTTTATTATGATCTTGTAAGCTCTCAGGTCATTGATTATGTTGGAGGCCTGGGTGATTTAAAAGCTGCCGAAATTAAAATGATAGGTAGTCCAAAAGAGCGTTTTGAAGAAGACCCTGTTAGAATGATTCGTGCTGTCCGCTTTAAGGTCAAACTAAATGCTCAATTAGAATCAGAGCTTTCAAAAAGTATATCAAGTAATGCACATTTACTTGCTAATATCCCACCTGCGAGACTTTATGAAGAGGTAATCAAACTATTCCACAACGAAAACTCAATTGAAGTTTTTAATGAACTTTTAAATTTTGGATTGTTAAAGCATTTATTCTCGCAAACTAAAGAAAGTTTATTTATTGATGTCGCGTTAGAAAATACTTCTAAAAGAATTAAGAGTGGTAATTCTGTTACTCCTGCATTTATTTTTGCTGTCTTTCTTTGGAGTTCGTTTAATTTAAGAGTTGTTGTGACTAATAAAAAAAATAAGCCTCGAGTACAGACAATGATCAATGCTGCAGAGTATGTTATTAAAAATCAAACTCAGCAAGTTATGATGCCTCGATGGTTGTCAACTCGAGTTAAAGATATTTGGTTGATGCAATACCAACTTGAAAATTGTAATCCAAAAAAAGAAAGTGACTTAATTGGTAATCCACGTTTTCGTATGGCCTATGACTTTCTAGTATTACGTTCACAAAGTATTGATTTAGAATTAAAAAATAAGGCGGAACATTGGCCAGCTCTTCAAAACTAAAGTCAGTTCTTATTACTGGATGCTCAAGTGGAATAGGACTTTGTCTTGCTCATGGACTTCGCTCTGAAGGTTACCGTGTTTTTGCGAGTGCTAGAAATACTAATGACGTAGATAAACTTAGAGCCCTAGGTTTTGAGTCTTTATTACTTGATTTATCTTCCTCAAGCTCAATAAATAATGCTATTTCAGAACTTTATCAAAAGACTGATAACCTTTATGCTTTAATTAATAATGGCGCTTATGGACAAGCTGGTGCTCTAGAGGATATTTCCCGAGATGCTTTAGAGAAGCAATTTCAGGCGAATGTTTTTGGTTGGCATGAGTTGACTAATTTAGTATTACCTAAAATGAGAAAAGAAAACGTAGGGCGAGTTATTTATATAAGCTCTGTTTTAGGCTTTGTTGCCATGCCATTTAGAGGCCCTTATATTGCATCTAAGTTCGCAATAGAGGGACTAGTTAATACCTTAAGGTTAGAGCTAAGTGATACAAACATTAAATTTTCTTTAATTCAGCCTGGGCCAATAGAGTCAAAATTTAGAGCCAATGCTTATTTAGCTTTTAAAGAAAATGTAGATAGTTCAAAGAGCCATTATAAGGAGCAATATAATACAATGATTCAAAGGCTTGAATCAGATGAGAATGCTCAATTTACTCTTCCACCAGAGGCTGTATTGAAGTGTGCACTTCATGCTCTAAGGTCAAGCTCACCAAAAATTCATTATCGCGTCACCTTTCCAACCAAATTATTTGCTTTTTTAGGTAGAATATTACCTAGCGCATGGATGGATAAATTTTTAAATAATTCATGAAATTAAGGTAATAAAAATGACAGATAAATTTAATTTTAATAAAGGCTTAATGCAGCTTGAAGAAATTATTAACAAGATGGAGTCGGGTGAACTTAGCTTAGAAGACTCACTTAAATATTTTGAAGAAGGCGTTAAAATACATAGGCAATGCCATACTGCTCTTACTGATGCTGAGCAGCGAATAAGTGTTTTAAGCGATACTGATAACTATACTGAAGAGAAACCCTTTGGAGATTCTTGAGGTTTATCGGGAGCGAGTTAACTCCTATCTAGAAAATTATTTGAGCTCTATTTCGCCTGATAATTCTTATCAGAGCGGGCTAAATCATATTATGAAGTATAGCGTTTTGGCTGGTGGAAAGCGCTTTAGACCGATCCTTACTTACACTATCGCTAATTTATTTGGTATTGATATCCAAAAAGTTGATTCGAGTGCCTGCGCTATTGAGTTAATTCATATCTACTCTCTTATTCACGATGACCTTCCTGCAATGGATGATGACGATATGAGGCATAATCAGCCGTCCTCTCATAAAGTTTATGGTGAGGCTCAGGCAATACTTGCAGGGGATGGCCTGCAGGCTTTGGCATTTGAGGTAATTTCTAGTGATGATTTAATTGATTCAGTTACAAAAGTAAGATTATTAAATTTGTTATCACTGTCAGCTTTCAAGATGGCAGAAGGGCAGTCAATTGATCTATCGATTATCTCTAAAGATGTTGATATAGAGCTGCTTAATAATTTACATAAAAAGAAAACTGGTTCACTTTTAAATTGTTCTGTAATGTTTGGCGCTATTTTGAA
Source organism: Candidatus Pseudothioglobus aerophilus (assembly GCA_014384565.1). GTDB lineage: Bacteria > Pseudomonadota > Gammaproteobacteria > PS1 > Pseudothioglobaceae > Pseudothioglobus > Pseudothioglobus aerophilus. The sequence goes on along the minus strand of JACNFO010000060.1, from coordinate 4,009 downwards.
TCCCATTATTAGTAAAAAAGACTTATCTATATTGGACTCTTTCTCCAATCATATAGGACTTGCTTATCAGGTTCAGGATGATGTATTGGACGTAATCACCTCAGATGAGGTATTAGGTAAGCGACAAAATTCAGATTCAGAAAAAAATAAACCCTCGTATCCATCTATTTTAGGATTAGATGAATCAGTTAAAAAGTATGAAGGCCTTTACCAAATAGCTCTTGATGAAATAGCATTTCTTAGCGTTGATGAAAAGCCCTTAAAGGATTTAACTTTTAAGTTAATGAAGCGCTCTTTTTAGTATTCAGTAAGAACACTACCCCAGCTGAATCCGCCACCAATTCCTTCAAAAAGTAACATGTCACCTTTTTTGATTCTTCCATCGCGCACGCCTGTATCAAGCGCCAAAGGAATAGACGCGGCTGAAGTATTTCCATGCGTATCTAAAGTTTGAATCACTTTGCTCATAGGCAGATTAATTCGCTTTGCAACTGCTTTAATAATGCGAATATTGGCTTGATGGGGAACCATCCAAGTAATGTCATCAGATGTCATATTGCAATCTTTAAGTGTTTCTTCTGCAAGATCTGAAAGTCTATTAACTGCAATTTTAAAGACTTCATTACCTGACATTTCAATCGTACCTAATTCATTAATGCTGTTGTTGTTTACATGGAGTGACGACAAAAAACTTCCATCGCTATAAAGCTTAGAGTGCCTTATACCAGTAGCATTATCAGAACTAACTATAACAGCTCCAGCACCATCAGCAAAAAGGATTGCAGTCGAGCGATCATTCCAGTCAACAATCTTTGACATTGCCTCACTGCCAACGACTAGTATATTTTTAAAACTGCCATTTTCAATATACTGCTGCGCAGTTGTAAGGGCAAAAACAAAACCTGCACAAACTGCTTGAAGATCAAATGCTGGACATGAAGCACCAAGACGGTCTTGAAGCATTGTTGCTGTAGCAGGGAAAATTTTATCAGGCGTAGTTGTAGCAAGAATAATAAGATCAATCTCTGAGGGACTAATTTCAGCCATTTCAAGGGCATTTTTACTTGCTTCAAGAGCAAGGTCACACGTGCTTTCGTCTGTAACTATTCGCCTCTCTTTAATTCCAGTTCGAGCAGTTATCCATTCGTCAGTAGTATCAAGAGTTTTCTCAAGATCAAGATTTGTAACGATCTTAGATGGTAAGTAGCTTCCAGTGCCGATAATTCTTGCAAATTTTTTCATTATTTAGCTTCTAATATTCTCTTGATTGAACATATTTTTATTTACATTAAAATTTTTTTATTATTTTACCACCAACCAAGCGACCTTCCATTGCCCGCAATAATCATAACGCAAGTTAGTACGTGCAGTATGATCCAAAAAGTGCGGAATACTAGAGCTTTTTTTACATCTGTTTGTGTGATAGGTAGGAACTCTGGCTTATCTTCATCTGAAATACCTACTGGCATCCCGACAGTTCTAGCCCATACTTTAAGCCAACGTCGTTGGCCACTCATAACTTAACTAAAAATTTCATATTAGAAGTACTAGTAACACATAAATTAAGTTTAGTTTCTATTTTGAGTATTTGCATTTATTATAACTTTTAGTTGGAATCGATTCTAATGACTAATTTATTAACTAGTGGGTAACTACTTATGTTGTTCTAATTCACGCGTCAATTGAACTGAAATCTTATCAGTAATTTTAGCATGCGCCTCTAGATAGGCTTCTTTAATTGCTTGAAAGAAAGAATCGACATCTGCTTTGCCATGACTTTTAACTACTACACCTTTTAAGCCAAGTAAGCTTGCACCGTTATATTTTCCAGGGTCAACTCTAGATTTAAAATCTCTCATAACTGAGCTTGCTATTAGAGCAGCTATTTTTGTAAAAAAATTCTTGTTAAATGATTTTTTAATGAAATGTGAAAACATATGAGCAACGCCCTCACTAGCTTTAAGGGCAATATTTCCCTCAAAGCCATCACAGACAATAACATCAACACTGCCCTTATAAATATCATCACCCTCTACAAAGCCAATATAGTTCAGCGATGAGTTTTTTAATAATTCTGCAGTTTCTTGAATTTTCCAGTGCCCTTTTAATTCTTCAGAGCCAACATTAAGTAATCCAACAGTAGGATTATCAATTTCTTCAGTATTTTGAACGGCAATAGAACCCATAATTGCAAATTGCAATAATGTTTCGGGCTTTGAGTCAACATTAGCACCCAAATCAAGAATATGAGTAGGTCGACCTGTTAATGTGGGAACAGCAGACATAATTGCTGGCCTATCTACCCCTTTAATAGTTTTAAGGACAAACTTTGCTATTGATAGAAGGGCGCCTGTGTTTCCAGCACTTACGCAAGCGTGAGCATTTCCATCTTTGACAAGATTAATGGCAACCCTCATTGAGGAGTCTTTTTTGTGCCTGAGAGCGGTAGAAGGAGAGTCATCCATATTGATGACTTGAGATGCGTGCTTTATCTCTATCCTTTCTAAAATTTCTGGAGGAACTGAGGCGTTATTAATTTCCTTTTTTATAGCTTTTTCATCGCCTACAAAGGCAACTGTAAGATCGTTAAAAGTCTTTAAAGCGATGATACCAGCATTAATGGTGACAGGAATTCCGAAGTCACCACCTGAGGCATCGATTGATACCTTTATTGACATATTCTATCTTTAAGCTTCTACTTCTTCGATATCATCAGCAGCTGACTTTATAACTTGCTTGCCACGATAGTATCCGTCTGCAGTAATATGATGTCTTAGGTGAGTTTCACCAGTTTCTTGATCTTCAGATAATGCAGGGTTTTTCAAAGCATTATGTGAGCGGCGCATGCCTCTTTTTGATGGTGTTTTTCTACTTTTTTGTACTGCCATTTTTTACTCCTTGCCGAAATCGGTCGTTTTAATATTTTTTAGAACGTCAAAGGGATTTTTACGAATCTCTTCAACTATCTCTTCTTTGTCTATCTTTAAATTACAATCAAAATCATGAGAAGGGGCCATTGGAATAGATAACAGAATCTCGTCTGTAATTAAATCAATTGAATCTAAATCCTCTTCTTCTCCAATAACATAAACTTCAAAACCAGAATCTAGCTCTTCAGCCTGATCTTCATATCTTACAAATGCTAAATTAAAATTTATTTTTAATTCAACGGGGAATGCCTCTAAACAGCGCTGGCAATCTAAAATAATTTTTGTGTCAATTATCCCCTTTATGCATGGTGTTTTATCATTTTCTAAGTAGAAGGATAAATCAACCTTTACCCTGTCTTCAGTATTCCTAGCTATCTCAGAAATTCTAGGCATAGTGGCAATTTTATAGTCACCATGTAAGCTAGCTTCTTTTCTAGCAAACTTAAATAATTTAATCGTTTTAGGAAGCTGTTTAGATGTTTCCATTATCTGATTTCTAAAGCGTGCATATTTTACCCGAAAATTCTGAAAATGTTAACTACTTTCTCTTTGTCTTTTACTTTCAAATAGAGCAATTCCAGTTGCTACAGAAACATTAAGACTTTCTATATTCCCTGACATTGGAATGGTAACAAGTTGATCGCATGTTTTTTTAATTAATTGTCTGATTCCTTTTCCTTCAGTACCCATAACAATAGCTGTTGGATCAGATAATTTAACATCATAGATTTTTGATGATGAGTCACCATCAAGGCCAATCACCCAGATTCCTTTTTCTTGGATTGATTTAATTGTTCTTGATAGATTCGTAACATGAAAAATTTGAAGACTATTTATAGCGCCAGCTGAAGTCTTGTGAACTAAGGCATTGATTGGGGCAGAGCCATCTTTATTGATAATAACATGACTGACTCCTGCAGCATTAGCACTTCTAAGGCACGCACCTAAATTCCTTGGGTCTTGAATGGAGTCTAATATTAGAATTAAGGGATTTGTAGGTAATTTTTCAATAGAGCTTAAAAGTGCATCTTCAGTCAAAAGAGGGGGCAGAATAACTTCAGAAATTACGCCTTGATGCA